>NZ_JBYCLD010000123.1:0-15338 GCF_057473725.1 Mycobacterium sp. TH-M11
TACCGTCGTCCTGGCCCGTAGAGTTGAGCTGTGTCTGCAGTTCCTGCCCCTGAAACCGGCCCCGACGCGGGCGCCATTTGGCACTACGGTGACCCGCTGGGTGAGCAGCGCGCCGCCGAAACCGGCGCCGCTCTCATAGACCGGTCGCATCGCGCCGTGCTCACCCTGACCGGCGACGACCGTCAGACTTGGCTGCACAGCATCTCCACCCAGCACGTCAGCACACTTCCCGACGGCGCGAGCACCCAGAACCTCAGCCTGGACGGGCAAGGTCGCGTCGAAGACCACTGGGTCCAGACCGAACTCGACGGCGTCACCTACCTCGACACCGAATCGTGGCGCGGCGGGCCGCTGTTGGCCTACTTGCACAAGATGGTGTTCTGGTCGCAGGTGACTCCGGCAGCCACCGACCTGGCAGTGTTGTCGCTGCTGGGGCCGCACCTCGCCGACCAAGCGGTACTCGACGCGCTCGGCGTCGACGCGCTGCCCACCGAGCTGACCGCGGCTCCGCGCAGCGGCGGCGGTTTCGTGCGCCGGATGCCCGAGGCCAATCCGGGGCAGATCGAGCTGGATATCCTTCTCGACCGCACCCACTGCGCCGCCGTACAACAGCGGTTGATCGAAACCGGGGTGCGCCCAGCCGGGATGTGGGCCTATGAGGCCCACCGGGTCGCGGCAGTGCGCCCCCGGCTCGGCGTCGACACCGACGAACGCACCATCCCCCACGAAGTGGGGTGGATCGGTGCCGCGGTTCACCTGGACAAGGGCTGCTATCGCGGCCAGGAGACCGTCGCTCGAGTGCACAACCTGGGCAAACCGCCACGGATGCTGGTTCTGGTGCACCTGGACGGGTCGGCGGATCGGCCGGTCACCGGCGATCCGGTGCTGGCCGGCGGCCGTCCGGTGGGCCGGCTCGGAACCGTGGTCGACCACGTCGATCTGGGTCCGGTGGCCCTGGCATTGCTCAAGCGCGGTATCCCCGCTGACACCGCTCTGCGCAGCGGCGGCGATGCGACGGTGGCGGCGATGATCGACGCCGAATCGCTGCCGGCGCTCGACGGGCCAGGTGCCGGTCGAGTGGCTGTCGAGCGATTGCGGGGAACGACCCGCTGAAGGTCGCTGCACGCCGCGGGGCGCAACAGCACGCAGTCGGCAGGCACGCTAAACTGTGCACAGGACAATAACGACAAGAGATCGGAGCCGCCTACTTGTTAGGCCGCTCCGTTATTGCGCGAGGGGGTTCCCCCATGGGCCGTGGCCGGGCTAAGGCGAAGCAGACCAAGGTCGCTCGAGACCTTAAATACAGCTCTCCGCAGACCGATTTCGATCGGCTCCAGCGCGAGCTGTCCGGTTCCGACGGTGACGACGCGGACCAGTCGGAGGGCGACGATCCCTGGCGCGACGTGGGTCGCTAGGCCGCTATGCGGGCTCGCCTCGCCAGCGAGCCGAAATCTAGAACCTCGGGTGCTGCCCAACAAGTTTTGCTCGCGGACTACCTTTGGCGCCTTTGTCGATGGTGCCGAGCACCCAGCAGTCGAGATGACGGGCAGTCAGGATCGCCAACGCGCGGTCGGTGTCTTCGGGCGCCACGACGGCAAGCATGCCCACGCCCATGTTGAAGGTCTTCTCCATCTCCGCGCGCGAGACGCGGCCACGCTGGGCGATCATCGCGAATACCGGTGCCGGGGTCCACGTTCCACGGTCCATCTCGGCGAGTAGACCGTTGGGGATGACGCGCTCCAGGTTGCCGGCCAGCCCGCCGCCGGTGACGTGGCAGAAGGTGCGAACCTGGGTTTCAGCGGCCAGGGCCAGGCAGTCTTTGGCGTAGATGATGGTCGGCTCCAGCAGTTCTTCGCCGAGTGTGCGTCCGAATTCCTCGACGTAACCTTCCAGGTTGCCGTGGTCGATCTCCAGCAGCACCTTTCGCGCCAGGGAGTAGCCGTTGGAGTGCAGCCCGGAGGATCCCATCGCGATGATCACGTCGCCCGGCTTGACCCGGTCGGGTCCGAGCACGTCGTCGGCCTCGACCACACCGACCCCGGTGGCGGAGATGTCGTAGTGGTCGGGTTCGATCAGACCGGGATGCTCCGCGGTTTCGCCGCCGAGCAGCGCACAGCCCGCTCGCACGCAGCCCTCGGCGATTCCGCCGACGATCGCGTTGAGTCGCTCGGGCACGATGCGGCCCAGCGCGATGTAGTCCAGCAGGAAGAGCGGTTCAGCGCCGCAGACGACCAGATCGTCGACGACCATCGCCACCAGGTCCAAGCCGACGGTGTCGTGCTTGTCCATCGCCTGGGCTACTGCCAGCTTGGTGCCCACTCCGTCGCTGGATGCGGCCAGCAGCGGCTCACGATAACCACCGCGCAGCGCGAAGAGCCCGGCGAACCCGCCGAGCTTGCCGATCACCTCGGGTCTGGTGGCCTTGGATGCCAATGGCTTGAACAGTTCGACTGCGCGGTCGCCGGCTTCGATATCGACTCCGGCCGATGCATATGTCGCGCCCGGGGTGTCCGGGTCTTTTCCGCGGGCGGTCATCGCGCTAAAGGCTACCGGTCGTCGCCCGGCACGGGGTATCTGCCACTGGTGCAACGACAGCGTTGCGGCTAGGGATGCCTCAACACGGCGGCCTGCTCGGCTTCCGGCGAGAGCTCGGGGACGATCTCCGAATGCGCGGCCCCACGCGCGGCGTTGGCCAGCATCTGCTCGATCACGTTCTTGCCCAGCGCTGTCTCGCTTGGCAATTCGATCGGATACTTGCCATCGAAGCACGCCGAGCAGAGTCGCGAGGTGGGCTGCTCTGTCGCTGCGACCAGGCCGCGCAGCGAGATATAGCCCAGCGTGTCGGCGTTGATGGCATGCCGGACCGCTTCGAGCATCTCGTCTTCGTCCTCGACGGCGTTGGCGATCAGTTCGGCCGGCGAGGGGAAGTCGATGCCGTAGAAACACGGCCACTTCACCGGTGGCGACGCGATCCGTACGTGGACTTCGACCGCGCCGGCCTCTCGCAGCATCCTGACCAACGCGCGCTGGGTGTTACCCCGCACAATCGAGTCGTCGACGACGATCAGTCGCTTGCCCCGGATGACTTCTTTGAGCGGATTCAACTTCAGCCGGATTCCGAGCTGACGGATGGTCTGCGAGGGCTGGATGAAGGTGCGACCGACATAGGCGTTCTTCATCAGGCCCTGGCCGTAGGGGATGCCGGACTCCTGCGCGTAGCCGACCGCGGCGGGCGTGCCGGATTCCGGTACGCCGAGCACCAGGTCGGCGTCGATCGGGTGTTCGCGCGCCAGGCGGCGGCCGATTTCCAAGCGGGCGCCGTGCACCGAACGACCGGAGATCGTGCTGTCCGGCCGGGCCAGGTAGACATATTCGAAGATGCAGCCCTTGGGCTCGGGGTTGGCGAACCGGGACGAACGGACTCCGTCGGCGTCGATCGCCAGCAGCTCACCGGGCTCGATCTCGCGGACGAACGAGGCGCCGACGATGTCCAGGGCGGCGGTCTCCGAAGCGACCACCCAGCCGCGGTCCAGCCGTCCCAGACACAGTGGCCGCACACCGTGAGGATCACGGGCGGCGTAGAGGGTGTTCTCGTCCATGAACGTCAGGCAGAACGCCCCACGCACGGTCGGCAGCAGTTCCATCGCGGCCTGTTCCAGGGTGGAGTCGGCAGCGCCGTGTGCCAGCAGCGCGCCCAGCACGTCGGAGTCGGTGTTGGCCGCGCCCGGCGCCCTGGGGTTGATCAGCCCGGCCTCGCGGGCGCGGGAGACGAGTTCGGCGCTGTTGACCAGGTTTCCGTTGTGCCCCAACGCGACTCCGGTGCCGGCGGCAGTGTTGCGGAAGACCGGTTGGGCGTTTTCCCACGTCGGCTGGCCGCTGGTGGAGTAGCGGCAGTGCCCGACGGCGACGTGCCCTTCCATGGCGGCCAACGTCTGCTCGTCAAAGACCTGACTGACCAGACCGAGATCTTTGAAGACCAGCACTTGCGACCCGTCCGCGACGGCGATGCCGGCCGCTTCCTGGCCGCGGTGTTGCAGCGCGTAGAGGCCGTAGTAGGTCATTTTGGCGACTTCTTCGCCGGGGGCCCACACCCCGAATACACCACATTCTTCGCCGGGCGGGTTCTCTAGCCACTCAGAGGTGTCGGCTGTCTGGACGGTCACGATGTGGCGGCTCCCCGGGGAACGGATGGTGACGTGGTGAAGTCTACGGACACGTTCGGCGCGTCGACGAATTGACTTCGCGTGTTGCGCCGTGTCCGCGGCCATTAACGCAGCTCAGCAGCCCCACAAGAGTGTAAATGTCGCATGCGCCACAGCGGCCCCGCTCAGGTGTGACGGGAATCGCCCAGCGGCACCACCGGCAGCCAGGCTTCGATCTCACCGGCACGCGACCCGGAGAGGCGGAGCGCGCCCGTGGCGGTCGCATCCGGGACCTGCAGAAGACCGGTGGCCAGCAGCAGCCATGTTCGAGGATCGGTCTCGACGACGTTGGGTGGAGTGCCGCGGGTGTGTCGTGGCCCCGCAATACATTGCACCGCAACAAATGGCGGAATACGGACCTCGACGCTGGCACCGGGTGCCTGCACTGCCAGGGTGCGAGCGGTGAGTCTGACCGCCGCGGCGAGGTCGGCACGACTCGGCGCCGGGATGCCGTCGTCGCGCAGCCAGTCTTCGACGGCACAGACGGCGGCGCGGGTCTGGACCGGATCGGCGTGGTGGCGCGCGGCGCTCATCGCAGCAGGGCGGCCAGCACCCCTTCGGACGTGCTGCGCAATTCCGCCAGTGCCACGGTGAACAGGCCCTGCACCTCGACCGCGTCTGAACCTTGGTCGACGACACCGATCCGGGCGGCGGGCAGGCCCCGCGCCTCGCACATGGAGGTGAAGCGACTCTCCTCGGTGCGCGGCACCGCCACCAACACCCTGCCGGATGATTCGGAGAACAACATGACGAACGGGTCGGCACCTTCGGGAAGCACAATGCGGCAACCTGTTTCGCCGGCCATCGCCGATTCCACCACCGCCTGCGCCAGGCCCCCTTCCGACAAGTCGTGGGCCGCTGACACCAGCCCATCACGCGAGGCCGCGCTCAGCACGTCCGCCAATAGCCTTTCCCGGGCCAGGTCTACCGCGGGCGGCCGCCCACCCAGATGGTCGGCGGTGACCTGCGCCCAGATCGAGCCGTCGAACTCGTCGCGGGTGTCGCCGAGCAGAATCAGCGTCTCGCCCGGTTCGGTGCCCATCGCGGTCGGGATCCGGCGGGTGACGTCGTCGATCACGCCCAGGACCCCGACCACCGGGGTGGGCATGATCGCGGTGGTCCCGGTCTGGTTGTAGAAGCTGACGTTGCCGCCGGTGACCGGAATTCCCAGTGCCGCACAGCCATCCGCCAAGCCGCGGACCGCCTGGGAGAACTGCCACATCACACCGGGGTCCTCCGGCGAGCCGAAGTTGAGACAGTTGGTGACCGCGACCGGGGTGGCACCGGTGACGGCGACGTTGCGGTACGCCTCGGCCAGCGCGAGCTGCGCGCCGACGTAGGGATCCAGCAGCGTGTAGCGACCGGACGCGTCGGTCGACAACGCGATACCTCGGCCGGTGGTCTCGTCGACGCGCAACACCCCGCCATCGGCATGCTCGGCGAGCACGGTGTTGCCGCGCACGTAGCGGTCGTACTGCTCGGTGATGAACGCGCGGCTGCACAAATGCGGACTGCCCAGCAGCGCAAGCAAAGTCGCGCGCAGCTCGTCACCCGAGACCGGCCGCTTCAGCCCTGCCGAGGTGTCGGCGATCAGCGCGTCCTGCGACTCGGGACGCGCGACCGGACGCTCGTAGACCGGGCCCTCGTGGGCGACGGTGCGCGGTGGCACGTCGACGACCGTCTCACCATGCCAGGTGATCTGCAGCCGATCGCCGTCGGTGACCTCACCGATCGTGGTGGCCAGCACCTCCCACTTGCGACAGACGGCCATGAATGCGTCCACGTTCTCCGGCGCGACCACCGCGCACATCCGCTCCTGCGACTCGCTGGAGAGGATCTCCGCGGGCGTCATGTCCTTGGCCCGCAGCGGTACGGTATCCAGCTGGATCGACATGCCGCCGTCGCCCGCTGATGCGAGTTCTGATGTGGCACAGGATAATCCGGCTCCACCGAGGTCTTGGATGCCGATCACCAGGCCCGCGGCGTACAGCTCGAGGCAACACTCGATGAGCACCTTCTCGGTGAACGGGTCACCGACCTGGACGCTTGGGAGTTTCTTGCGGCCCGAGCCAGACTCGTCGCCGCCGAAGGTCTCCGACGCCAGCACCGACACACCACCGATGCCGTCGAGTCCGGTCCGCGCGCCGAACAGGATGATCTTGTTGCCGGCGCCCGAGGCGAACGCCAGATGCAGATCCTCTTTGCGCAGCACGCCGACGCACAGCGCGTTGACCAAGGGGTTGCCCGCGTAGCAGGCGTCGAACACGGTTTCGCCGCCGATATTCGGCAGGCCCAGCGAATTGCCGTAGCCGCCGACACCGCGCACCACCCCGTCCAGCACGCGGCGGGTGTCGGGGGCGTCCGCGGCGCCGAAGCGCAGCTGGTCCATCACCGCGACCGGCCGGGCCCCCATCGCCATGATGTCGCGGACGATGCCGCCGACACCGGTGGCCGCACCCTGGTAGGGCTCCACGTAGGACGGGTGATTGTGCGACTCGACCTTGAAGGTGACCGCCCAGCCGTCGCCGATGTCCACCACGCCGGCGTTCTCGCCGATCCCGGCCAGCATTCCGGCCCGCATCTGCTCGGTGGTGGTCTCACCGAAGTACCGCAAATGCACCTTGGACGACTTGTAGGAGCAGTGCTCGCTCCACATCACCGAGTACATGGCCAGCTCTGCATCTGTCGGCCGGCGGCCCAGGATGTCGCGGATCCGCTGGTATTCGTCGTCTTTGAGGCCGAGCTCGCGGAACGGTTGCGGCTGGTCGGGGGTGGCCGCGGCCCGCTTGACGGTATCGATCAGGGCGGTCACGCAGCACAGTCTAGATGCGCAGTGAGCTGACTCGTCCATCGGTCGAGATCAACGAAATGGCAGCTCCGACGGGGCCGCGAGCCGCCATTTCGCTTGTTTCGCCCTATCCGGGTCGCCATCCGGGCCGCCATCCGCGCGACAGCAGCGCAGTGCGGGCAGCATCGACGATGTCCGCGGCAGCATCCTCCTTGATGACGTGGATGATGCGCCAATTCATGCGCTGGAGTTCGCGACCCGCCCAGACATCTTTGCTGTACTGATAACGGTCGGTCAGATGCTGGGCGCCGTCGTACTCCGCGCCGACCTTGAACTCCTCCCACACCATGTCGATGCGCCGGACATAGCGCCCCGACTCAGTGCGCACCACGAATTGCGTGGTGGGTGCCGGAAGGCCGGCGTCGATCAACGTCAGCCGCAACCAGGTCTCCCTCGGAGATTCCGCGCCACCGTCGACGAGCGGCAACGCGGTTCGCAGGCGAACCAGGCCGCGCGCGCCGCGGTGCTTCTTCGCGATGAGCATCACCTCCTCGTCGCGGTAGGGTCGGCTGTTCATCAGCGCGTCGAGTCGCGCGACAGCACGATCCCTCGGCAGGTGACGCGCAAGGTCGAACGCGGTGCGTGCGGGGGTCGTGACGCGTATGCCGGCGACCTCCGTCACCTCGTCACCACCCAACGATTCGTTCCGGACGATGAGCCCGCGCTGGCGCCGGGCCGTGCCGAGGATCTCGATCGGCTCAGCGGCGTCCACCCACTTCGCGCCATGCACCGCCGACGCCGCGACACCGGCGATCACCGCGTGCGGGGCAACGAGGGCCGCGCCCACGATCCGGTCTCGCAGAGCCACCTCATGGCGCTCAGGGACGTAGATGCCGTGGAAGATCGGGCGATAGCGGTGCCGCAACTGACCCCGGGTGAGACGCCCGGCTGCTACGGCTTCGCCGCCGACAAATGGACTGTGCACATATTCTTGGGCGCGCCGCGACGCCGCTTCGCTCCATATTGCGTCGAGATCAACGAAATGGCGGCTCCGACGGTGCCGCGAGCCGCCATTTCGCTTGTTTCGGCAGCAGGCTTGCCGCCCCAACGGTCAGCCGGGCGACAGGAACGCCCGCAGCGCCGCCGCATACGCCGGAACGTCGCCCGCGCCCATCAATTCCCGTGCGGAGTGCATCGCGAGCTGGGGGGCGCCGACGTCGACCGTGGCGATCCCGGTCTTCGCTGCGGTCATCGGGCCGATCGTCGAGCCGCAGGGCAGATCGGCGCGGTGTTCATAGCGCTGCAGCGGCACCCCGGCCTGCCGGCAGGCCAGCGCGAACGCCGCGGCAGTCCGTCCGTCGGTGGCGTACCGCAGATTCGGGTGCACTTTGAGCACCGGTCCGGCGTTGACTGCGATGAGGTGGCCCGGCTCGTGCCGCTCGGGGTAGTTGGGGTGGGTGGCGTGCGCCATGTCCGCCGAGGCCACCATCGACCCCGACAGCCGCCGCAGGAAATCCTCACGCCCGCCACCGGCCGCCAGCACGATGCGTTCGAGCGTGGTGAGCAGCAGATCGGAGTCGGCGCCGTGATCCGAGGTCGACCCCACTTCTTCGTGGTCGAACAACGCCAGCACCGGCAGGTGCTGGGCGCCCGGCGCGGCGGCCAGAAAGGCCTCGAGGCCCGCGTAGCAGGACGCCTGGTTGTCCAGCCGCGGCGCGCTGACGAATTCGTGGTCGACACCGGTCAGCCGCGACGGGGTCAGGTCGTGGGTCATCAGGTCGGTGCCCAGCACGTCGTCGGCATCGACACCGGCCCGGTCGGAGAGGTAGCCGACGAATGAGCGCGTGCCGGACCCGGCGCTGCACACCGCGTTGACGTGGCGCTGCGGGTCCAGCGTCAGCGACTTGCGGTCCTCGGCCAGGTGAATGGCCAGCTGCGGCACCCGCAGGATCGGCTCGTCGATGCGGATCAGCCGGTGCTCTATCCCACCGCCGACACGCACCGAGAGCCGTCCGCTGACACCCAGGTCGCGGTCCAGCCACGAGTTCAGCCACGCACCGCCGTAGGGCTCCAGCGCCACCACCCGCCAGCCGGCGACCTCTCGGTCGGGATGTTGCTTGACCCGCAGGTTCGGGCTGTCGGTGTGACCGCCGATGATCCGAAACGATCGTGGGCCACCGGTGCTGTCCCAGGCCACCAACGACCCGGCCCGCACGCTGAAGAACTTGCCCGCCCGGGGCCATTCGTCGGCCTCATCGAGTTCGGTGAAGCCGGCTGCGAGCAGTCGCGACGCCACGGTGACGCAGACGTGGAACGGCGACGGGGACGCGTCGATGAATTCGCAGAGCCCTTGCGGGGTTGCCACCATGGACTCATCTTTTCATCACGGGCCCGCTGGAGACGTTAGGGTCGGATACGTGCCCGATCCACAGCCAGTGCTCGCGCCGTTGACACCGGCCGCGATCTTTCTGGTGGTCGCCATCGACGAGGGCGGCGAAGAAACCGTGCACGATGCTCTGGCCGGGATTTCCGGGCTGGTGCGCTCGACCGGTTTCCGTGATCCCGCCAAGAATCTGTCGGTGGTCACTTCGATCGGTTCACACGCCTGGGACCGATTGTTCGACGGTCCGCGTCCGGCCGAACTGCATCCGTTCGTCGAACTCGAAGGCGCCCGCCACACCGCCCCGGCCACTCCCGGCGACGTGCTGTTCCATGTCCGCGCCGAGACGCTGGATGTGTGTTTTGAGTTGGCCAACAACATCTTGCGATCGATCGCGGGCGCGGTGACCGTGGTCGACGAGGTGCACGGCTTCCGGTTCTTCGACAACCGCGATCTGCTCGGGTTCGTCGACGGCACCGAAAACCCGAACGGCGCGCCGGCGGTCGCGGCGACCGAGATCGGCGCCGAGGACCCGGAATTCGCCGGCGGGAGCTATGTGCACGTGCAGAAGTATCTGCACGACATGGCGTCCTGGGATTCGCTGCCGGTCAGCGAGCAGGAGCGGGTGATCGGCCGAAGCAAGTTGGAAGACCTCGAGTTCGACGACGACGAGAAGCCGGCCAACGCGCACATCGCGCTGAACGTCATCACCGACGACGACGGCACCCAGTTGCAGATCGTTCGGCACAACATGCCGTTCGGTACCCTCGGTAAGGGCGAGTTCGGCACCTACTTCATCGGCTATTCGCGCACACCACAAGTGACCGAACAGATGCTGCACAACATGTTTATCGGCGATCCACCCGGCAACACCGACCGGATCCTGGACTTCTCCACCGCTGTCACCGGTGGACTGTTCTTCTCCCCCACCGTCGACTTTCTCGACGACCCGCCGCCCTTGCCGTTCTCGTCGGCACCGACTCCGACAGTCCGCAAACCATCCCCGGATGGCTCGTTGGCGATCGGCAGTTTGAAAGGAACCCCGCAATGAACAACCTGTACCGCGATCTCGCTCCGATCACCGAAGAAGCTTGGGACGCAATCGAAGTAGAAGCAAGGCGGACCTTCAAGCGGCACATCGCCGGCCGCCGGGTGGTCGACGTCAGCGATCCGGCCGGGCCGGCCGCAGCCGCGGTCAGCACCGGTCGACTGATCGGCGTCGAAGCACCCTCTGACGGTGTGATAACCCACTTGCGCGCCAGCAAACCACTTGTGCGGCTGAGGGTTCCGTTCACGCTGTCGCGTTCGGAGATCGACGACGTGGAGCGCGGCTCGCAGGACTCCGACTGGGATCCGGTGAAGGACGCCGCCAAGAAGCTGGCGTTCGCCGAAGACCGGGCCATTTTCGAGGGCTACGCCGCCGCGTCCATCGAGGGCATCCGCAGCGCCAGCAGCAACCCGCCGCTCAAGCTGCCCGACGACCCCCGCGCCATTCCGGACATCGTCACCCAGGCGTTGTCCGAACTACGGCTGGCCGGCGTCGACGGCCCGTACTCGGTTCTGCTGTCCGCCGATATCTACACCAAGGTCAGCGAAACCACCGAGCACGGATATCCGATCCTCGAACACATCAACCGGCTGATCAACGGCGACATCATCTGGGCGCCCGCCATCGACGGTGCGTTCGTATTGACCACCCGGGGCGGTGATTTCGACCTGCAGCTGGGTACCGACGTGTCGATCGGCTACCTGTCGCACGACGCCGAGTCCGTGCAGCTGTACATGCAGGAGACCCTGACGTTCCTGTGCTACACCGCCGAGGCCTCGGTCGCGCTGACCACCTAGCAAAAGCGACTTCAACCCGCTGCCACGGTGCGAATTGGCCGCTCGCCGGCAGCTGATTTGTCGCTTCAGGACATCGCCGCCCCGGCTCGGCCGGCCGGAAAATGGTGGTAATTGTGGGCTGAACACCCGATGATAGGACAATGACTCTCCCGGTTCTGGTGTTCGACGTCAACGAGACGCTGATTGACATCGATTCCATGGCAGCGGTTTTCGAGCGCATCTTCGGCGATCCGCAGGTAACGCGCCAGTGGTTCGGCCAGCTGCTGACCTACTCGATGACCGTCACCTCATCAGGACACTATGTCGACTTCTTCAGCCTGGGTCAGGGAGTTCTTCGAATGCTCGGCACCATCCGCGGCGTGGATATCAGCGGCGATGACGAAGATGCGCTGAAGCACGCGATGCTCACCATGCCGGCCCATCCCGACGTCGCAGACGGACTTTTAGCTCTGCGCAACAACGGCTTTCGCCTCGTCACACTGACCAATTCGCCGCCCAGCCCATTCGCGCCGAGCCCGATCGAGAATGCCGGTCTGGGCCACCTGTTCGAGCGGCAATTCAGCGTCGACGCCTGCCGGGCCTTCAAACCCGCGCCCGAGCCGTACCTGTACGCGTGTGAGCAACTCGCGGTCGCCCCGGCGGACTGCATGATGGTCGCCGCACACGTGTGGGACATCCTTGGCGCACAGTCCGTCGGGTTCAGCGCTGCACTGATCGCGCGCCCCGGTAACGCGGCGCTGCCCGTGCCCGGCTTGCCGCAACCCACCGTCGTCGCCACGGATCTTCGGGATTTGGCGGCCAAGCTCACACCTTCCGCGCCGTGAAGGTGTGGCTCAGACTCTTTGAGGCATAATATGATTCGGCGGCCGCCTAGTCGCGGATCAGGCAGCCAGGACGGCGTCCAGCGCCGAGAAGAACAGCCCCAGCCCGTCGTCGGAGGGCCCGGTCAACGCCTCGGTGGCATGTTCGGGGTGCGGCATCAGCCCGACGATTCGGCCGTTGGCCGAGCTGATGCCGGCGATGTCACGCAGCGAGCCGTTGACGTTGTCGAGATAGCGAAACACCACGCGGCCTTCGCCTTCCAACTCGTCGAGCACCGCCTCGGAGGCCACGTAACGGCCCTCGCCGGACTTGAGCGGGATCAGCAGATCAGCGCCGGCCTCGTAGCGCGATGTCCAGGCCGTCGAGGTGGACTCCACCCGTAGCCAGACGTCGCGGCAGATGAAGTGCAGACCCGCATTGCGGGCCAGCGCACCGGGCAGCAAGCCGGCCTCGCACAACACCTGAAAACCGTTGCAAATACCTAAGACCGGCATGCCGCGACCGGCCGCGGCGATCACTTCGCCCATCACCGGGGCGAACTTCGCGATCGCGCCGCAGCGCAGATAGTCGCCGTAGGAGAACCCGCCGGGCACCACCACCGCGTCAACACCTTTGAGGTCGGCGTCGGCGTGCCACAGGCTGACCGATTCGGCGCCGACGGCGCGCGCCGCCCGGGCCGCGTCGACATCGTCCAGCGTTCCGGGGAAGGTGATGACACCGATGCGCGCCGTCACTGTGGCTCTCGGCTGACTGTCCAGTCTTCGATCACGGTGTTGGCCAACAACGACTCGGCAATCTCGGCCAGCGTGGAGTCGTCGACAGTGTCGTCGACCTCGAGTTCGAATCGCTTGCCTTGCCGAACATCTGAGATGCCCGCGTGGCCGAGTCGGCCCAATGCGCCGACGATCGCCTGGCCCTGCGGGTCGAGAATCTCGCCCTTGGGCATTACGTGCACAACAACCCGGGCCACCCGCGCTCCTCCTACCGTTCCGGCTGTTCGGCGCCAACTCTACCGGTCAGCACCCTGAGCGTCGTCCTAGCACGATCCGAGGTAGGCCGCGCACATCGACGACGACATGGCGTCCAGCACCTGGGCATCTGAGATGATCGGCCAGGGCAGCTGGACCGGGTCCGAGGCCGACAGCGTCAGCTCACTGATCGTGCTGCTTTCCGGGTGCGCCACCAGGTAGGTATGCAAGATCGTCGGACCGCTGATTACGGCAGATAGCCGGTTCGGTTCGTCGACGGTGATCGACGGCGATTCGGCGGGCGCGCCGAGTTGGCAGCCGCGCAGCGCCGCGGCGGCGATGTCGAACACCGAGCTGGCGCTCCCCCCGGTGCGGCCCGCCTCGCCACGCCAGTGCACCACCTCGGCCCGCAGTTGCCACTGCCCGGACGGTTTGTCCACCGTCGCCCGGCTCGCGACCGCGGCGTCGCGGGTGTCCTGGGGGAACTCGGGCGTTGCGCACACCTCTTCGAACCGGAATCGCGGGGTCGCGGCACCAGTCATCGGTACGGCCACCGCGGCGAGCGCAGGCCACTGATAGGTCGAGTTCAGCGGTATCGCCGTCGGCGCGATCCACGCCGTGTCGGGAATCTGATCGCACACCGGCGGGCACGTTTGCGGGTCGGCTCGGCCCACCGCGGGCGAGCAGGTGACCAGCAGGCCGCCCGCGATCAGCATCGCCGCCAGCATCAGGCGCATTCGGCTGCTCCCATGAGCGCACAATCGTAGACATGCAAATCACGCATTTCGGTCATTCCTGCGTTCTCGTCGATTTCGGCCACACCACCGTGTTGTTCGACCCGGGTAACTTCTCGCACGGCTTCGAGGGCATCACCGGCCTGTCCGCGATCGTGATCACGCATCAGCACCCTGATCACGTCGACCAGGAGCGCCTGCCTGCCCTGCTCGACGGCAACCCTGGCGCCGCGCTCTACGCCGACCCGCAGACCACCGCGCAGCTCGATGCGTCGTGCCGGGCCGTGCACGTCGGCGACGAGTTGTCGGTCGGTGAGCTGACCATCCGCGCACTGGGCGGCAGGCATGCCGTCATCCACCCGGAACTGCCTGTGATCGACAACATTTCCTACGTGATCGACGAAGGCGGCCGGCGCGGGCGATTCATGCATCCCGGTGACGCCCTGTTCGTCCCGGACGAGCCGATCGAGGTGCTGGCCACCCCGGCGGCGGCGCCCTGGATGAAGATCTCCGAAGCGGTCGACTACCTTCGGGCGGTCGCACCGGCCCGCGCCGTGCCGATCCATCAGGCCGTCGTCGCCCCGGCGGCGCGCGGCATCTACTACGGCCGGCTCACCGAGATGACCAACACCGACTTTCAGGTGCTGCCCGAGGAAACCGCCGTCGCCTTCTAGTCGTCCGCCGAGCCTGCGGCAGGCCGCGTTCTCGGCGTCGGGCCTGCGGCAGGCCGCGTTCTCGGCAGAGTTCAGCCGATGTCGCCGACGGCACCACGGCCGGCGGCGCGACCGGAGAAGATGCAGCCGCCCAGAAACGTGCCCTCCAATGCCCGGTAGCCGTGCACTCCGCCGCCGCCGAAACCGGCCACCTCGCCGGCCGCATACAACCCGCCCAACGGAGTCCCGTCGGCCCCGAGTACGCGCGAGTCCAGGTCGGTTTCCAAGCCGCCCAGCGTCTTTCGCGTCAGAATGTGCAGCTTGACGGCGACCAAGGGCCCGGCTTTGGGATCCAGCAGTGGATGCGGGGCAACCACGCGGCCCAGCTTGTCGCCCAGGAATTCTCGGGCGGCGCGGATCGCCGTGATCTGGCCGTCCTTGGTGAACTTGTTCACCACTTCCCGATCGCGGGCGGTGACCTCATCGGCGACCGTGGCATAGTCCAGCGGTGCCACGTCGGGCAGCGCATTCATCGCAGACACCAACTCGTGCAATGAATTTGCGGTGACGAAGTCGACACCTCGATCGACGAACGCCTGCACCGGGCCCGGTGCGCCGGACCCGGCCCGCGACGCCAACAGCTGACGCACGCTTCGGCTGGTCAGGTCGGGGTTCTGCTCCTGACCCGACAGGCCGAATTCCTTGCCAATGATCCTGCTGTTCAACACAAACCAGGTGTAGTCGTAACCCGACTTGGCGATGTACTCCAGAGTGCCCAAGGTGTCGAACCCGGGATACAGCGGCACCGGCAACCTTTTGCCGGTCGCGTCCAACCACAGCGACGACGGACCCGGGATAATCCGGATGCCGTGCATCGGCCAGATCGGGTCGTAGTTGGTGATGCCTTCGGTGTAATGCCACATCCGATCCCGGTTGATCACCCGGG
>NZ_JBYCLD010000124.1:0-10099 GCF_057473725.1 Mycobacterium sp. TH-M11
TCGTTACCGGTCTGCGACATAGGGCGCGTCATTCCGGCGTGCTGCTTATCCTTGACGCGTGCGCGGCGACGGTGACGGATGGGTGGTGTCTGACACCGGCAGCCCACATTGGGGTCGGTTCGGCGCCGCCGGTCTGCTGCTGCGGGCGCCGAGATCGGACGGCTCACCAGCGGTGTTGCTGCAGCACCGGGCGCCGTGGAGCCATCAGGGCGGTACCTGGGGTCTGCCGGGCGGTGCCCGCGACAGCCACGAGAGCGCCGAAGAGGCCGCCGTTCGGGAAGCGCACGAAGAAGCCGGGCTGATCGGCCGGTTCGTCTCGGTGCGGGCGAGCGTGGTCACCGCGGTGGCGAGCGGGACCGACTGGACCTACACCACCGTCGTCGCCGATGCCCCCGAGCAGTTGCCGACGGTGGCCAACGTCGAGAGCGCCGAGATGCGCTGGGTCGGCGAGGACGAGGTGGACGTGCTGCCACTGCACCCGGGTTTCGCGGCCAGCTGGCAGCGGCTGCGAACCGCGACCGAGGTCGTGCCGCTGGGCCACGACGATGAGCTGCGGGCCAGTCTTCCGTGCACGATCGAAATCGACGCGGGGATGTTCGTGTGGTGCATGGCGGGCCATCCCGATCAGGAGCCGTCGCGGCTCAGCTCCCGGATCAGCTCGCTGCTGCGAGTGCCGAACTGAGCTCCTGCGCTGCAGCCCGCGGATCCTGCGCCGCGGTGATCGCGCGGACGACGACGATCCGCCGTCCCCCCGCTTCCAGCACCTGCGGCAGCCGCGCCGCATCGATGCCACCGATGGCGAACCACGGCTTGTCGCAGGCCAGCCCGGCGGTGAAGCGGACCAATGACAGCCCCGGCGCCGGGCGGCCGGGTTTGGTGGGCGTCGGCCAGCACGGCCCGACGCAGAAATAGTCGACGGCCTCGGCGACCGCGGCTGTGACCTGCGCGGCATCGTGGGTTGACCGGCCGATCACCGGAGCGGGCCCGATGATGTCGCGTGCCACCGGTAGCGGCAGATCGTCTTGGCCCAGGTGCAGGACAGCGGCTCCGGCGGCACGGGCGATGTCGGCGCGGTCGTTGACGGCCAGCAGGGCACCATGGCGGCGCGCGGCGTCGCCGAGCACCTCCAGTGCTGCCAACTCGTCGCGCGCCTCCAGCGGACCCAGCCGCTGCTCGCCGGGCGACCCCTTGTCGCGCAGCTGGATGATGTCGACCCCGCCGGCCAGCGCGGCGTCGGCGAATTCGGCCAGGTCGCCGCGCTCGCGGCGGGCGTCGGTGCAGAGGTACAGCCGAGCGCTGGCCAGCCTTGCCAGTGGTGGAGCCGCGGGGCCACGTGGTTGATGCACACCGCGACGCTAGCGACTACCGTGTGGAGTCGACACGGGAGTCCCGCGACGCCCGGCGACAATGCAGGCCGAAGGCCTGAAGAGGAGCCGGGCTTTTATACGGGGGCTGAGAATGGGCACGCCGGCCCTTACCGTCAAACCTGATCCGGATCATGCCGGCGAAGGGAGCGAACATGCCACCGGGCTCGGGATCGCTGGCCGTCATCGGCGGCGGCGTCATCGGGCTGTCCGTGGCGCGCCGCGCGGCACAGGCGGGCTGGTCGGTGCGGGTGCATCGCTCCGGCAAACCTGGGGCCTCGTGGGCGGCCGCCGGAATGCTGGCCCCCCACAGCGAGGGCTGGCCCGGCGAGGAGCGGCTGCTGGAACTGGGGCTGGAATCGCTGCGGCTGTGGCGGGACGGATTCGCCGACGGCCTGCCCGCGCAGGTGATCACGGCGCACGAGTCGCTGGTGGTCGCCGTCGACCGCGCCGACGTCGCCGATCTGCGCACGGTCGCCGACTGGCTGTCTGCGCAGGGGCATCCGGTGGTCTGGGATTCCGCGGTCCGCGACGTGGAACCGATGCTGGCGCAAGGTATTCGGCATGGCTTCCGGGCCCCGACCGAGCTTGCGGTGGACAATCGCGGTCTGCTGGATGCGCTGTCGGCGGCGTGCGAGCGACTCGGCGTCGAGTGGGGCGGGCCGGTGGCCGACCTGGAAGCCGTGCGGGCCGATGCGGTCGTGATCGCCAACGGGATCGATGCCCCGGCGTTGTGGCCGGGTCTGCCGATTCGGCCGGTGAAGGGCGAGGTGCTGCGATTGCGCTGGCGTAAGGGGTGTATGCCCTTGCCGCAGCGGGTAATCCGGGCCCGCGTGCACGGACGTCAGGTGTACGTGGTGCCGCGCGTCGACGGTGTGGTGGTCGGCGCCACCCAGTACGAGCACGGCCACGACACCGCACCCACGGTGTCCGGCGTGCGCGACCTGCTCGACGACGCGTGCGCGGTGCTGCCGGCACTCGGGGAGTACGAGTTCGCCGAGTGCATCGCCGGTCTGCGCCCGATGACGCCGGACAACCTGCCGTTGGTGGAACGCTTGGACGCGCGGACATGGGTCGCCGCCGGCCACGGCCGCTCCGGTTTCCTGCTGGCGCCGTGGACTGCTGAACAGATTGTTTCCGAACTGATTCCGGTGGGAGCGCACTCATGATCCTCCCGCCGGTGACGATAGACCGGCAGTGCGATCGAAACGGGCAGGAGGAGCGGCGCATGATCATCAAGGTGAACGCCGCGCAAGTCGAGGTCGACGAGCAGACCACGGTCGCGGCGCTGCTGCAGTCGCTGGGCTTCCCGGACCGCGGCGTCGCGGTCGCGGTCGACCATGCGGTGCTGCCGCGATCGCGCTGGGCCACCACCCTGTCCGAGGGGGCGCAGCTCGAGATCGTCACGGCGGTGCAGGGTGGCTGAATGTGACTGTGCCCACACCGCACCGGATTGTGGCGACCCGCATCGTCGCGGGGGGCACCAGAAACTGACCATCGCCGGGCGTAGCTTCGCTTCCCGGCTGATCATGGGCACCGGGGGAGCGGCCAACCTGGCCGTCCTCGAAGAGGCTCTGATCGCCTCCGGCACCGAACTGACCACCGTCGCGATGCGTCGCGTCGACGCCGAGGGCGGCACCGGCATGCTCGATCTGCTGAGCCGGCTGGGGATCACGCCGCTGCCCAACACCGCGGGCTGTCGCAGCGCGGCCGAAGCGGTGCTCACGGCGCAACTCGCCCGCGAGGCGCTCGGCACCGAATGGGTCAAGTTGGAAGTGATCGCCGACGAGCGCACACTGCTGCCCGATGCTATCGAATTAGTCCGGGCCGCAGAACAATTGGTCGACGATGGCTTTGTCGTGCTGCCCTACACCAACGACGACCCGGTACTGGCCAAGCGGCTCGAGGACACCGGGTGCGTGGCGGTGATGCCGCTCGGCTCGCCGATCGGCACCGGCCTGGGCATCGCCAACCCACACAACATCGAGATGATCGTCGCGCAATCCGGCGTCCCCGTCGTGCTCGACGCGGGTATCGGGACCGCCAGCGACGCTGCGCTCGCGATGGAATTAGGCTGCGACGCAGTGCTACTGGCCACCGCGGTGACCCGTGCCGCCGATCCGCCCGCGATGGCCGCCGCGATGGCGTCCGCCGTCACCGCGGGATACCTCGCCCGGCGTGCCGGCCGCATCCCCAAAAGGTTCTGGGCGCAGGCTTCGAGTCCCGCCCGGGGAAATTGAGCGTCAGCGGGTGAGGCGCTATGTGGCGCTGGGCAGTTCGATGGCGGCCGGTCCCGGTATTGCGCCGTCCGCCCCGGGTGCGCCGTTCGGATCGGGACGCTCGGCGCGCAACTACGCCCACCTGGTCGCCGAAAGGCTGAGCCTCGACCTCGTCGACGTCACCTTCTCGGGGGCCACCACGGCCAACGTGCTCGCCGAACGGCAGCGTCATGCCCCGCCGCAGATCGAGGCGCTGGACGGCACCGAGGAATTCGTCACCGTCACCATCGGCGGGAACGACGTCGGGTATGTGCCGCTGTTGATGGGCGCTGCGCTACCGGCCCTGGCGCGAAAGCTGCCGACCATCCGCAACTTGCTCGATCGCGAGGCGCGCGAAAAGGCACTCGACGGGATCGACGACGCGTTGTGCGCCGTCGGAACCGAGGTGCGCCGGCGTGCGCCGCGGGCCCGGGTGATGTTCGTCGACTATCTGACGCTGCTACCGCCGTCCGGTATCGCTGCCGGGCCGCTGCCGGCCGAGCATGCCGATTTGGGCCGGTTGGTCGCCGAGCGATTGGAGGAGGCCACCGCGGCGGCCGCGCAGGCCACCGGATGCGAGGTGGTGCGTGCGGGCCAGGCCAGCCGCGGGCACCACGCCTGGTCGGCGGATCCCTGGACGGTCGGTGCGGGTTGGCCGTTGCCCTGGCGTCCCGCGCCTTTTCACCCCAATGCCGCAGGCATGCGTGCTGCCGCAGACTTGATCGTGCAGCAGATTAGGTTAGCCTGATTAGGTTTTCGGCACTTGGGTAACCCAACCTGCGACCATGCACTAGACACTGCCGAGGGAATTACCGCTCGACATGACACCGAAAGCCCACGTGCCCAGTCGCAGATTCGACCATTCGGCGCTTCTGTATGAATCGGAGCGCGAATACATCGATTCGCTGGTGCATTTCATCGAGGACGGGCTCGACCGACATGAGCCCGTCATGCTCGCGGTCCCGGGGGAGAAGCTGTCCGCACTTCGCAGCGCACTGGGAGCCGCCGCGGACGAGGTGACGATGGCCGACATCACCGATTTCGGCCGTAATCCCGGACGCATCATCGCGGGCCAGCATGCCTTCATCGACGCGCATTCAGATCAGCCCGTGCGGGTAATCGCCGAGTCGGCGTGGGCGGGCCGGACGGAGTCGGAATACCTGGCCTGCATGCAACACGAGGCGCTCAGCAACATCGCGTTCTCAGGTTCGCCGGTCACAGGGTTATGCCCTTACGACGTATCGGGTTTGGACGCGAGTGTATTGGCTGATGTCCGCCTCACCCATCCGCAGCTCTGGCAGGGCGGCTCGCGGCGACGCTGCCCCGACTACGCCATCAACTCTGCCCTCGACAAATGCAACCAGCCGCTGGCAACCAACCCCGCCGCGGTGACGTTCACCGTCGCGCGCGCGATGGACCTGGCCGGCGCCCGCCGATGCGCGGAACGTTACGGGCGGCTGGTCGGTATGACGGCGGACCGGATCGCCGACCTGCTGCTCCTGGCGACCGAACTGGCCACCAACAGCCTCGACCAGGCTGGCGGCCCGTGCCGCCTGGCGTTCTGGGTCGAAAGCGGGTTCGTGGTCTGCGAGACCCGCGACATGAGCCGCTGGACGGACCCGCTCGCGGGCCGTCGACACCCGACCGTAGCCGGTGGTGTGGGGCACTACGGGCTGTTCGTTGTGAACGCGATCGCCGACCTGCTACGCACCCACGCGACAGCCGCCGGCACCACCATCCACGCGTATCTGCTGCGCGACGATCCCGCAGAACAGGCCGGGTGCGGCTAGCCTGGGGCGCGATGGCTACCAAATCAACACCAATACTTGTCGCGGTGGCGACTCTCATGCTGGTAACCGGCGGGTGCGCGGCCGCCGGCCACCCCGATGCGCTGAACCGGAGTTCGGGCCCGGATTTCGCCGCCGCACTGCGCGGGCGGGTGACCACCGACGCGATGATGGCCCACCTGACGAAGTTGCAGGACATCGCCAACGCCAACAACAACACTCGCGCGGTCGGGACTCCGGGCTACGACGCCAGCGTGGACTACGTCGTGGGCAAGCTGCGGGACAAGGGGTTCGATGTCCAGACCATGCCGTTCGACGCGCACGTATTTCACGCCGACCCCGGCGATGTGACCGTCGGCGACAAGAAGTTCGGCGCGCAGGCACTGGAGTACAGCGTCGGCACCCCAGCGGCGGGGGTGACGGGTCCTCTGGTCGCCGTCCCGGCCGACGGCAGTCCGGGCTGTGCCGCCGGCGACTACGACCACCTGCCGGTCAACGGCGCCGTCGTGCTGGTGGATCGCGGCACGTGCCCGTTCGCGCAGAAGGCCGGTGCCGCGGCCCAGCGCGGCGCGTTGGCGATGGTTGTTGCGGACAACGTGGCCGAAGACCATATCGCTGGCACGTTGGGGGAGGCCAACAGCGTCAAGATCCCGGTCGTCGGAGTCACCAAATCGGATGGGGCGCTGCTTCGTTCGAGTGTCGGGCCCGCGACGGTTCACCTGTCCGCGGACACCAAGACCATCTCGGCGCGCAACGTGGTCGCGCAGACCAAGACCGGCTCGGCCAGCGATGTGGTGATGGCCGGAGCGCACCTCGACAGCGTCCCGGAAGGACCCGGTATCAACGACGACGGATCCGGTGTCGCCGCGGTGCTCGAGACCGCGCTGCAATTGGGCCCGTCGCCGGCCATCCACAACGCGGTGCGATTCGGCTTCTGGGGCGCCGAAGAACTCGGCCTGGTCGGGTCTCGCAAGTACGTCGAGTCGCTAGATCTGAACGCACTGAAAGACATTGCGCTGTATCTGAACTTCGACATGCTCGCGTCGCCGAACCCGGGCTACTTCACCTACGACGGCGATCAGTCGCTTCCGGCTGACAAGCGAGGCAGCCCAGTGGTGCCCGAGGGGTCCGCCGGCATCGAGCGGGAGTTGGCCGCCTACCTCAACTCGGCCGGTAAGACCCCGCAGGACACGTCGTTCGACGGCCGCTCCGACTACGACGGCTTCACCCAGGCGGGGGTCCCGGCGGGTGGGCTGTTCTCGGGCGCGGAGAACAAGAAGTCCGAAGATGAGGCCAAACTGTGGGGTGGCCCCGCGGGCCAACCATTCGATCCCAACTATCACCAGAGCACGGACACGCTGGAACACATCGACCGAGCCGAGTTGGGTATCAACGGCGGCGGAGTCGCCTATGTGACCGGCTTTTACGCCCAAGACCTCTCCGGGCGCAACGGCGTTCCGGTTCGCGCGGACCGGACCCGCCACCGGCTGACCAAGAATTAGCGACGCCGGCACTGGCGTGGCCGACATTGGGCAAGCCGCTCAACCGATTTCGGACATCCTCGGCATCACCTCGTCACCGAAGCGCTTCACAAAGCCAGCGGGATCAGGTGAGCCCGGCACCGGCCCGGTGTTGATCATGTCGACACCAAGCCTGGCCAGCTGTTCGAGTTTCCGCAGATAGCCATCGACATCGGAGAACGGATCCTCGAAGAAGCCAACCGTTTTACGGATGTCGCCGACGTCGCGTCCCACGGCCTCGCAATGACGTGTCAACACGTCGAGCTTGTGCGCGAGGATGTCGATGTCGGAATCGGTGGAGTTCCAGATATCGGCGTACTGCGCGACCAGCCGCAGTGTCTTCTTCTCGCCGCCGCCTCCGATCAGCACCGGCGGGCGCCGAATCGGCTGTGGCGCACAGAGGGTTTCGGCCAAGCGATAATGCTTACCCTCGTAAGGTCCGTCGTTGTCGCTCCACATCTGCCGACAGATCTGCAGCGTCTCTTCCAGCATCTCGAAGCGTACGCTGACCGGCGGGTACGGAACGCCCAGGGCCAAGTGCTCACGCTCGTACCAGGCCGCACCGATGCCGAACATCGACCGGCCTCCGGAGAGCACATCGAGGGTGGTCACGGTCTTGGCCAGCAATCCCGGATGCCGGTAGGTCACCCCGGTCACCAGCAACGCCAGTTCGATTGTGGTCGTGCGGCCCGCCAGGTAACCCAGCGACGTGTAGCCCTCCAGGAACGGATCTTCAGCTCGCCCAACGGCTTCCATCTGGAAGAAGTGGTCTGCCAGGGTGAACAGCGCCGCGCCGATGTTCTCGGCGGCGGTGGCGGTCGAGGACAGGCTCGGCGTCAGCGCGGCCGCGTCGCCCGGCAGGAAATCGATGAAGTGTATGCCCAATTCCACGGTAGCTCCCTTCGTCAGTCGGTCAAGCGCTCAAGCAGCGACAACGCGTTGTTGATGACGCGACGCTCCCGCTCCGAGTAGCGCTCCTGCATGGCACGGGCCAGCCATTCCTCGCGGACCTGACCATCGCTTTCGGCGCGCCGACGTCCGGCGGTGGTCAGCGTAATCGCCTGCCGCCGGCCATCATCGGGGTCAGGTGTGCGCCGGATCAGGCCATGCTGATCCAATGCGGCCACGATGCTGGCCATCGATTGCGGCCGCACGTGCTCGGCGGTGGCCAACGCGCTGGTCGAGGATGCGCCGTCCTTCCACAGTCGCATGAGCACCGCGGTCTGCGACGGCGTCAGGCCCTCACCGGTGGCGACGTTCTTGAGTCGACGCCGCAACCGGCTGTACAGCACGCGTAGATCACGCGCGGCCGATACCGCCGATTCGCTGATTCCGTCCACTCAACCCACCGTACATTAAACAGTTACAGCTGTACAGTTTTAGTTGTTTAAAATGTCAGGTCGCGTCGCCGCGAATTTCCCAGAACCGGGTGCTCTCTTCAGGATTGTCCGGCGCCCTGCGGACCCAGATGGCCGCGGTGAGCATCATGATGACGAATCCGACGACCGCGGCCGGGATCGCCCAGAGTCGACGCAGCAGCAGCGCGGACCCGCACTGGCCCGCATAATCGGCGCCGTAAGCCTCGGCCGGCGGGGGAACGCTTGGGCTGAAGCCTCGGCCGCAACTGATCTGCATGCCCCACCGGTCGTACTGGCCCAGATACACCGGTAACCACAGCGACGACAAGCCGGCGACCATCAACGCGGTCCCCAATACTGCGAGCATTGCCTGACGTTTGCTCACGGCGCTCCTTTCGAGTCAAGGGTCGAAAGATGTGAATCCGCGGTGTCACGGTCGCCGCCGCCAAATCGTCTCCACGTCGCGTTTTACCTATGACAGCAGCGACTTTACGGTCGTGCAGGTGCACCGAATTCCAACTATGTTAATGGCCATTCTGACTCTGCGGTAGGTTTTTGGCGGGTCACCCGAAGGTTAGGGTGATGCGGTGACGACAGCGCGAGGCCGGGGCGCCGCCGTCGTACGTCGTCGTCCGAAAGACCGCAAGGCCCAGATCGCCCGAGCCGCCGCCAGGGCGTTCAGTGCGCAGGGGTATCACGCCGTCAGCATGGAGGCGATCGCGGCCAAGGTCGGAATCTCTGCGCCGGCGCTCTACCGCCACCATGCGAGCAAGTACGACCTGTTCCGCGATGCGGTCCTAGCGCTCGGTCGGCAACTGGTCGACTGCACCGATTTCGCGGATGCCGATGACGGCGACCCGAGTGACACGCTGGATCGACTGATCGACGCGGTGGTCGACGTGACTTTGGCCAACCGCGAATCGGGTGGCTTGTACCGGTGGCAGGCCCGCTATCTGCACGGCGAAGACCAAGCGGCGCTGGGCGACCAACTCCGGTTGGTCAGACGCCGAATTCAGCGCCCGCTCATGGCAGTGCGGCCCGGCTTGACGTCCCCGCAGCGGTGGATGCTCGCGGTCGGGATGCTCAGTGTGATCGGGAGCGCCGTCGATCACCGCGTTCAGTTGCCCACCGACGAGATCCGTGCGCTGTTGCGCGCGGCAGCGTCGGCCGTGATCGGCGCCGACCTTCCCGCGCCGCAGGACGACCTCGGCCGGCCCGCTTCGTGGCGGATCTTCGACGCCGACGCCGGGGTGTATGAAGCGTTGCTGCAGTCGGCGATGGTGTTGTTCAACGCCAAGGGCTATCCCGAGACCAGCATGGCCGAGATCGCCGCTGCCGTGGGGATTCCGGTGTCGGGTATCTACCGGTACTTCCCGGGCAAATGCGACATTTTGGCGACGGGTCTACGCCGCGCGGCCGATCGGCTGTCGGGCCGGCTGTCGGCAATCCTGGCGGGGTTCACCGAGCCCGGAGACATGCTCAGGCTGCTGATCGAGGCCTACGTCGCAACATCGTTCGCCAACCCGGACCTGGCTGCGATCTACTACACCGAGCGGGTGAACCTGACGCAGGTGGATCAGGAGTTGCTGCGCGGGGTGCAGCGCTCGACGATCGACGCCTGGATGCGGCTGCTCGCAGCGGCGCGTCCTGCGCTGACCGAGACCCGGGCGCGAATTCTGGTCCACGCGGCGATGGCCCTGGTGGTCGACGTCGGCCGGCGGGTGCGCTACGAAGAGGCCGCCGACAATTCCGCCTATCCGCAGGCCTGTGTGCGAAAACTGATGGAAGCTACGCTGTTTGGGAGTGACCGTG
>NZ_JBYCLD010000125.1:0-25570 GCF_057473725.1 Mycobacterium sp. TH-M11
GCCTGATGGCATACCCGCACCGGGTCGGCTACGTCGGCCCCTCCGGATGCGGCGCGGCGCGCCGCGTCGCGATACCCGGGCGTCGCCAGCACGTCAGCCACCGCGCTGGCCAGCGCTTCTCCGGTCAGCGGCCGCACCAGCCGCCCGCTGCCGTGGCGCGCCACCCGGTTGGCGATCTCCCACTGATCGCCGCCGCCGGGCACCACCACCAGCGGCACCCCGGCCAGCAGTGTCTTGGCGACGATGCCGTGTCCGCCGCCGCAGATCATCAGATCGGCGTGGGCCAGTAGTTCGTCTTGGCGGCCCAGCCCGGCGACCGCCCACGACGGCAACGCAAGCTCCGGACCGTTGAGTCGCGACACCACCAGTCGCACGCCGAGGGGCGCCAGGCTGTCCAGCGCCGTCTCGGCCATTCCGGTGGTCCCGGTTGTCGCCGTCGACGGCGCTACGACCACCACCGGCCCCGAACCGGACGGAATCGGCATCACCTGATCGGTCGGCTCGAAGTGCAGCGGACCGACGACGACGGCACCGCCCGGCCAATCGGGGCGTGCCACCTCCAGCGCCGGCAGGGTGGCGATCAACATCCGCAACGGCCCGGGATCAGATGCCGGCAACCCGATTTCGACGCGGACCTGCCCCCGTTGTCGGGTGCCGATCCGCAAAGACCTTGCCGTCAGCGCGCGCATCGCGGCGTCCCGCAACCGGCCGCGAATTCCGGTACCGGGAGCCAGTCCGCTGCCGATCGGCGGCAACCCTTTGGACGGTCGGTACAGCGGATGGGGGTTGAGCTCGATCCACGGAAGTCCCAGCAGTTCGGCAGCCATCCCGCCGCAGGCGGTGATCACATCGGACACCACCAGGTCCAGCCCCATCGCCTGCAGTTGCGCGCGATTCTGCACGGCCATCCTGGCGGCGCGCTGATGGATCTTGGCTCCCGCGTCGCCGTCGTCGTCGCCCGGGGCTGGGTCGAGCCCGACCAGTTCGACGGCGTCGACACCGGCGGCGCGCGCGGTATCCAGCCACTCGGCGCCGGTCAACAAGGTGGGTGTATCGCCTGCCACCAGGAATCGTCGACACAACGCGATCGCCGGGAAGGCGTGACCGGGATCCGGGCCGGCCACCACCGCGACGCGCATCGCCCCACCCTGCCACAACCACTGGTTAGGCTGGTGATCATGACCGAGCAGACCCTGGAGAACACCCGCACTGTGGAGGTCTTCCTGCACGCGCTGCAGGACGCCGACCTCGACACCGCAAGCACCGTATTGGCCGACGACCTGGTGTACCAGAACGTCGGGCTGCCAACGATTCACGGCCGTCGCCGCGTGATGAAGCTGTTCAGCTCCCTGGGCGGCGCCAGCGGTTTCGAGGTGAAAATTCACCGGATCGCCGCCGATGGGGCTGCGGTGCTCACCGAGCGCACCGACGCCCTGATCTTCGGCCCGCTGCGCCTGCAGTTCTGGGTGTGCGGCGTGTTCGAGGTCCACGACGGGCAGATCACGTTGTGGCGCGACTACTTCGACTTCTTTGACATCTTCAAAGCGACGCTGCGTGGCCTCGCCGGCCTCGTGGTGCCGTCGCTGCGGGCATCGCTGTAACCGTCATGTCCGACAACGACGCACGCCCCAACACTTTTCAATTCATCCGGTACTGCTGCGGCGGCCGACTGCCCGACTCGATGCGGGACTGGGTGCGCAACGATTTGGCCGGCAAGGGTGCGACAGGCCGGATGATGCGGCGGGTCGCCGTTCCGGCGGTGTTGGTGCTCGCCCCGTTCTGGCTGATCCCGACGACGCTGGACGTCCACCTGAGCATGACGCTGCCGATCCTGATTCCGTTCGTGTACTTCTCCCACGCGCTGAACAAGGTGTGGCGCCGGCACATGCTGCAGGTGCACGGCCTGGACCCCGATTTGGTTGACGCGCATCGCAGTAAGCGCGAAGAGCAGATGCGTCAGTCATACATCGAGCGTTATGGCCCCAGGGACGAGTCGACCACTCGCCGCCATGACATCTGACAGTTACGCGCGGCGCGGCAGCCCGCCGAGTTCATCGAACGCCTGTGACCAACCGGCCAGGCGATCGGTGGCACCGGCCAATTCGTCGCGGTAAAGCTGTCGCGAGGCCGCAGCACCACAATCCGCGTTCGCGGAGGATACCAACTGCGCGGCCGCGGTAACCATTTCGTTGTACTGACGCACACCGGCGCTCAATTGCGCGGTGAACGCGTTGATCGTTGGCGCCAGGTACGAACGCGACTGCGGTGCCGCATGAGCCGCCCGTTCCATCGACACCACTTCGGCCGCCGTGGCCGCCATGGCGGCCGAGCTGCTTTTGGCCGCCGCCGTCAGGCCGCGAATCTCGTTGTCAGGCAACATGCTTCCGCGCTCTATAACGCCAAGCAAGGAGAAGAAGCCGCGCTCTGAAGCACCCAGCGCATACATCGCCGGACGCGCGGCCGAACTCGGTGGCGGCAGGCGCCGGATGTTGGTGGGCCGCTGCGGCGGCAGTGGATCGGCTTTCAGCCAGCGGTAGCGGATCAACAGCAATGTCGCGATCATCGCTTGCGCGACAGCAACTCCCCCGGTGATCTCCAACAGCAACGCGAACCATCCCCACGCCGCCAGGATCGCGGTCACCACGCCCCAGAAGACGGTTCCCGCGGTGAAGATCAGACCCCATCGCAGCGCGCGGCGGCGACGTCGCAGCTGTCTTTCCCGGGGATCGGTTGCAGCGCTGATTTTTTGGAAGACCAGCTCGGAAATATCGCTGGCGGTGTCAAGCCAGCGCAGCAGCAGGGTCCGCAATGCCGGGTTGCGACCCGAGCGCACTGCCATCGCCGACCGGTCCCCTACTGACCGCGGGGCTTCGCGGGCGCCGCGGCCTGAGGCGCCGCGGCCGGGGCGCCGGCGGCCCCCGCCGGATTGGCGGTCGCGCCGCCAGTAGGCAGGGCCTCACCGCGCATCGATGCCCGGATCTGCTCCAGGCGGGAGTGACCGGCCATTTCCACGCCAGCCTGCTCGACCTCGATCATCCGGCCCTGCACCGAGCTCTGGGCCAACTCGGCCTGGCCCAGAGCGTTGGCGTAGCGGCGCTCGATCTTGTCGCGGACCTCGTCGAGGTTCGGTGTGGTTCCGGGTGCGGCGATCTCACTCATCGACCGCAGCGACTTGCTGACCTGCTCCTGCATCTTGGCCTGCTCGAGCTGGCTGAGCAGCTTGGTGCGCTCGGCGATCCTCTGCTGCAGCACCATGGCGTTCTGCTCGACGGCCTTCTTGGCCTGCGCGGCGGCGCCCAGCGCCTGGTCATGCAGTGCCTTGAGGTCTTCCACGCTCTGCTCGGACGTCACCAGCTGGGCGGCGAACGCCTCGGCGGCGTTGTTGTATTCGGTGGCTTTAGCAGCGTCACCCGCGGCGGTGGCCTGATCGGCCAGCGTCACCGCCTGGCGGACGTTGACCTGGAGCTTCTCGATGTCGGCAAGCTGGCGGTTGAGCCGCATCTCGAGCTGACGCTGATTGCCGATCACCTGTGCGGCTTGCTGGGTCAGCGCTTGGTGTTGCCGCTGCGCTTCCTCGATGGCCTGCTGGATCTGCACTTTGGGGTCGGCGTATTCGTCGATCTTCGAGTTGAACAGCGCCATGACGTACTTCCACGCTTTGACGAACGGGTTGGCCATCGGTGAGCTCCGCCTCCGTGTGTAGATGTTGTCGTCAGGCTCAACCTAGCGTCTCCACCGCGATTGCTACACCCGTGCTCGCCGTGTCAGGCGATAGCCAGGGCCGCGACCGGCGGGATGACGACTTTGGTGCTGGCGTCGATATTGGCTGCAGTTGGGGAGCTGGCCCCGGCCGACTCCCGAACGGCCAGCTGTTCGCTGGCATCGGTGAGCAGCTGAGACAGCGGCACCTCCAGGGCGTCGCAGATCGCACCGATCAGCTCGCTGGATGCCTCCTTACGGCCGCGCTCGACCTCGGAGAGGTATCCCAGGCTGACCCGCGCGCTGTCGGACACCTCTCGCAACGTCCGGCCCTGGGTGATGCGGACTTGACGCAAAACGTCGCCGAGAACCTCGCGCAGCAGTGACGGCATCGCGCTCTCCTTACGGTCGGTCAGCTGGGGTTCATCTGGTCAACGTGCGCGGCTCGGCCGTTGGTTCCCGCCGGGGAAGTATCACCGCGTTGCGGACGACACCAGCTCGACCATGTCGATGCCCATCAAGGCCGCGCCCACCTCTGTGACTGCGAACGGTCAGGTCTGCGACCAGCCCACGCGGATCGTCAGTCAGCAGCAAGTCGTCCACGGGAATCCCTGAACGCGGAGACGACGTAGTCCAACCCGGTGATCAGGGTCAAGACGATCGCGGCCGCCATCATCACCCACGCGGCCATCAGCCAGGCCCCCGACAGCGGCAGGACGAAGAGCCCGATGGCGACGGCCTGGACCAGCGTCTTGAGCTTGCCACCGCGGCTGGCGGGAATGACGCCATGGCGCAGCATCACGAAACGCAGCACGGTGATTCCGACCTCGCGGGCCAGGATGACCACCGTCACCCACCAATGCAGGTCCCCGAGCATCGAGAGGCCGATCAACGCCGCGCCGATCAACGTCTTGTCGGCGATCGGGTCGGCCAGTGTGCCGAATTCGGTCACCATCCCGTAGTTGCGCGCCAGTGCGCCGTCGAAGCGATCGGTGATGACCGCGACCGCGAACACGACGAAAGCGACGATACGGCTGGGGGTTTCGTGCCCATTGCCGGCAAACAGCACCAACAGGAAAACCGGCACCAGCACCAGCCGCAACAGCGTGAGCACATTGGCAAGGTTGGTGACGCGAACGCGCGGAACCACCGGACCTGGTTGCGGCTGCCCCGACACGGCAACAGAATATCGGTTACCGGCCGGAAGGTTCCAAACCGATACGCTGCACTTCGTGAGCGCAGCGAGCGAAACACCGGCAAACGGGCCGACGATCCGGCGCGCGCGCACGTCGGACGTACCGGTGATCAAGCAACTAGTCGACACCTACGCGGGCAAGATCCTGCTGGAAAAGAACCTCGTGACGCTGTACGAGGCCGTCCAGGAGTTCTGGGTGGCCGAGCAGCGCGGCGTGGTGGTCGGCTGCGGCGCTCTGCACGTGCTGTGGGCCGATCTCGGCGAGGTCCGCACGGTGGCCGTCGACCCGTCGGTGACCGGCCGCGGCATCGGCCACGCCATCGTTGACCAACTTCTCCGGGTGGCCCGCGAACTCGAACTGCAGCGACTCTTCGTGCTGACCTTCGAAACCGAATTTTTCGGACGACACGGGTTCACCGAGATCGAGGGCACCCCGGTGACGACTGAAGTGTTCGAGGAGATGCGTCGCTCCTACGACATCGGCGTCGCCGAATTTCTCGACCTCAGCTACGTCAAGCCCAACACCTTGGGTAACTCGCGGATGCTGCTCGTCCTTTAGCCGGTTTCCTCGTCGTCCAGATCGCCGGCGCCTGCGCCACCGCGGATCAGCATCAGTGTCCCGGCCAGGTCTTCCGGCTTGACCAGCACCTCGCGAGCTTTGGAACCCTCACTGGGGCCTACAATTTCGCGCGTCTCCATCAGATCCATCAGCCGGCCGGCCTTGGCAAACCCGACGCGAAGCTTGCGCTGCAGCATCGACGTCGACCCGAACTGGGACGACACCACCAACTCGACGGCTTGCAGGAAGACGTCCATGTCGTCGCCGATGTCGGCGTCGACGTCCTTGCGTTCGCTGCCGGCCTTGGCCGCCGTGACGCCCTCGGTGTACTCGGGCTCGGCCTGCTCTTTGCAGGCGCTCACGACGGCCTGGATCTCCTCGTCGGAGATGTAGGCGCCCTGCAGGCGCACCGGCTTGCTCGCGCCCATCGGCAGGAACAGTCCGTCACCCATACCGATCAGCTTCTCGGCGCCGGCCTGGTCCAGGATCACCCGGCTGTCGGTCAGCGACGACGTCGCGAACGCGAGACGCGACGGCACGTTGGTCTTGATCAAGCCGGTGACGACATCGACCGACGGCCGCTGGGTGGCCAGCACCAGGTGAATGCCTGCAGCGCGGGCCTTTTGGGTGATCCGCACGATCGCGTCCTCGACGTCACGCGGGGCGGTCATCATCAGGTCGGCCAGCTCGTCGACGATCGCCACCACATACGGGTACGGGCGGTACACGCGCTGACTGCCCAGCGGTGCGGTGATCTCTCCGCTGCGCACCTTCGCGTTGAAGTCGTCGATATGGCGCACCCGCGACGCCTGCATGTCCTGATACCGCTGTTCCATCTCCTCGACCAGCCACGCCAGTGCGGCGGCCGCCTTCTTCGGCTGGGTGATGATCGGCGTGATCAGATGCGGAATGCCCTCATAAGGCGTCAATTCCACCATCTTCGGGTCGATCAGGATCATCCTGACCTCTTCGGGGGTGGAGCGCGTCAGCAGCGACACCAGCATCGAGTTGACGAAGCTGGACTTACCGGAGCCGGTGGAGCCGGCGACCAGCAGGTGCGGCATCTTGGCCAGGTTGGCCGAGATAAAGTCGCCTTCGATGTCCTTGCCCAGACCGATCACCAGTGGATGATGGTCGCGCCTGGTCGATGGCGCGGTGAGAACGTCAGCCAGGCGGACCATTTCACGGTCGGTGTTGGGCACCTCGATGCCAACCGCGGACTTGCCCGGGATCGGCGCGAGCATCCGGACACTCTCGGTGGCCACCGCGTAGGCGATGTTGCGCTGCAGTGCGGTGATCTTCTCCACCTTGACGCCCGGTCCGAGCTCGACCTCGTAACGGGTCACGGTCGGCCCGCGCGTGCAGCCGGTGACCGCGGCGTCGACCTTGAACTGCTGCAGCACCGAGGTGATGCAATCGGCCATCTGGTCGTTGGCGGCGCTGCGCTTCTTCGGCGGGTCACCGGCGATCAGAAGGGTCAGCGACGGCAGCGCGTAGGGGCCTTCGACCACGCGGTCGAGCGCCAAAGTGTCTTGCTTGGCAGCGTCTTTCGCGGTTTTCGGTTCCTTCTTGCGACTGCGCGAGACCGCGGGCTCCGGCACCGTAGGGCTGTCGTCAGGCGTCGCCGGCTCGGCGTTCGATGGCCACGGCTGCGCCTGATCGTCGTCGTCAGGCGATAACTCGTCGTAGTAGCCATCGGAAAAGTCCTCCGCGGCATCGTCTTCGATGACCGGCTCGTCGTCGTAGTCGTCTTCGCCGTCGCGGTCGTTGAACATCCCAGTCTCGAACATCGAGCGCAGCGTCTCGGGTACTTCGCGAATTGTGGTGCCGGTCAACAGCAGCAGGCCGAACAGCGCGCCGATGAACAGCAGCGGTGCGCCGATCCACGCGGTCAGACCCTCCGAAAGCGGCCCCGCGATCGCAAAACCGATGAATCCGGCCGCGTGTGCGCGCTCTAACGGAGTGTCGGGCGAGCCGGCCCACAAATGCCACAGCCCCAGCACCGGCAGCGCCACCATCGTGGCGCCGAGCACCAGCCGCGGCCGGGCCTCCGGGTTGGGTTCGGTGCGCATCAGCAGTACCGCCAGCGCGGCCAGCGCGAGCGGCAGCACCACGACCGCCGAGCCGATGAAAATGCGCACCCCCGAGTCGACCCACGCGCCGACCGGGCGGGCGGCGTCGAACCACGAACTCGCGGCGATCACCACCGCGACGCCCAGCAGCGCCAAGGCGATGCCGTCGCGACGGTGGCCCGGGTCGATCTCGCGGGCCCGGCCCACGGACCGCGCGGTGCTGCCGGTTCCCTTGGCCAGCATCAGCCACGCCGCGCGAACGGCCCGTCCCGCCGTCACACCCGCGCCGGCGACCACACCGCGCCGGGCCGACCGGCGAACGGGGGCTGGGCGACGCGTCGTCTTTCTGCTCGGCCGCCCCGTGCGGGAGCCGCCCCGCGGCGCCCCCTTTGACCTGCTGGTTCGAGCGCCGGACCGCGCGACAGTCTTGCTAGCCATATCGGCAAGCCTAATCGCAAATGCACCGTCTACACCATCCGCCACACTGGTTACCGGGCCGTGACCATCCGACCGCCGATTCAGCGGCCGAAACGGCTGAGTAGGGTGATATCCGTCACGTAGCAACTCGCTGCTCAGAAGCCTGCAGGAGGCCGAATGCCCGTCGTCGTCGTCGCCACCATCACGGTAAAGCCCGAATCGGTCGATGCAGCCCGCAAGATCCTCACCGATGCGGTCGAAGAAGTGCACGGCGAGCCGGGATGCCAGCTCTACTCGCTGCACCAAACCGGCGAGACCTTCGTTTTCGTCGAGCAGTGGGCCGACGAAGAAGCACTGAAAACCCACAGCACCGCGCCTGCGGTCGGGAAGATGTTCGGCGCGGTCGGCGAGCACCTGGCCGGCGCGCCGGACATCAAGATGCTGCAGCCTGTCCCGGCGGGCACGCTGGAACAGGGAATTCTGCGCCACTGATGGCTGAGGCACCGCTGGCGGGCAAGGTCGCCTTCATCACCGGGGCGGCCCGCGGCCAGGGACGCGCACACGCGGTGCGACTCGCGGCCGACGGCGCGCGGATTATCGCCGTCGACCTGTGTGACCAGATTGCGAGTGTGCCCTATCCGCTGGCAACCCCGGACGACCTGGCTGCCACCGTCAAACTGGTCGACGACACCGGGTCACGGATCGTGGCGGTCCGGGGCGATGTCCGGGACCGGTCGTCGTTGTCCTCCGCACTGCAGCAAGGCCTCGACGAATTCGGACGGCTCGACATCGTCGTGGCCAACGCGGGTATCGCTCCCATGCAGTCTGGTGACGACGGTTGGCACGACGTCATCGACGTCAACCTCACCGGCGTTTACAACACCATCAAGGTGTCGATCCCGACGATGGTCAAACAAAACACTGGCGGGTCGATCGTCTTGATCAGTTCGTCTGCCGGTCTGGCCGGGGTCGGCAGCCCTGACGCGGGGTCGGTGGGGTATGCCGCCGCCAAGCACGGCGTAGTCGGGTTGATGCGGATATATGCGAATCTGCTTGCCAGACAAAATATCCGGGTGAACTCAATTCATCCTTCCGGTGTCGAGACGCCGATGATCAACAACGAGTTCACCCGTGAGTGGCTCGCCAAGATGGCCGCCGCCACGAATACGCCGGGCGCCATGGGCAACGCCATGCCGGTCGAGACGCTGGACCCCGAAGACATCGCCAACGCGGTGGCGTGGTTGGTATCCGACCAAGCCCGCTATGTCACCGGGGTCACCCTGCCAGTCGATGCGGGCTTTCTCAACAAGTAGGAATTTGCCTCGAATTCCCGCGGCCCATAGAGCTTTCGGTTCGAAAGACCGCGTATTCCGATCAGATGAGCTGCCCGACACGCCGCGACCTGAGCATTCCCGCCTCGCGACCGTTGGCGGGGTCATACTCGATACGTGGCCAGCGACGAGGCTGTTCCGCTACCGGGAATGCTGCCCGGGGCTTTTGCCGAACCGGCGTACCGCTATCTGTCGCCGCATCAGGCAGCGGTACTCGATGTCGCTACTCGCCGTTTGGATCTCGGCCCGCAGGACGAGACCGATGAGCATCGTGTGATCGTGTACATCGACCGACTGTTGTCGGTATTGAACGTCGCGCCCGGTGGCCTGCATGCGGTGGGATCGCTACGGCATCGGGTGGCCGAACTTCGCAATCAGTACGTCGGCGGCATCGCTCTGCTCGACGAGCTGGCCGGCGGCGATTTCACCACCGCACCACCGCTACGGCAACAGATGACCCTGGCCCACACTCAGCTCGCTGCCTTCGTCGGAACGTTGTTCGGCCACATCATCGAAGCGCTGGGTCTGATCGACGCCGAGGTCAGATTTCAATGACGGTCGGCACGATCATCGGCTGGCGGCGATAGGTCTCCCCCACCCACTTGCCGATGGTGCGTCGGACGGCCTGCGCGATCCGCGCCGGGTCGGTGACATTCTGGGCCACAAGCGATTCCAGCTCTGCTTCGACTTTACGAACGGCGGGCTCCAGCGCCTTGGGATCTTCGGAGAAGCCGCGCGAATGCAGGTGGGGCGGCGCCGCCGGTTCTCCGGTCTCGCGCCTCAAGACGACGGTCACCGCCACGAAACCCGAAGAAAGAATGAGACGTTCGCCCAGCGTGGTGTCGCCGACGTCGCCGGTGATCAGCCCGTCGACGAACATCTTGCCCACCGGCACTGCGCCGGCGATGCTGACCTCACCGCCGAGAAGATCGACGCTGACCCCGTTCTCGGCCAGCACAATTGATTTCTCGGGCACTCCGGTGCTGGCTGCCAGCTTGGCGTTCGCCCGTAGCATCCGCCAGGTGCCGTGCACCGGCATGACGTTACGCGGTCGGATGCCGTTGTAGAGGAACAACAATTCACCGGAGTAAGCGTGCCCCGAAACATGGACCCGGGCTTGCTGATTCGTGACCACTCGGGCGCCAATCTTGGCCAACTCGTCGATGACGCCGTAGACGGCTTCTTCGTTACCCGGGATCAGCGATGATGACAAGATGATCAGGTCACCGGAAGTAAGCGTGATGCTGCGATGCTCGCCGCGTGACATCCGTGACAGCGCCGCCATCGGCTCGCCCTGGGTGCCGGTGGTGATCAGCACCACCTGCTCCGGCGACATCATCTCGGCGGCGCCGATTTCGACCAGATCGGACTCGTCCACGGTGAGGAATCCGAGATCTCGCGCGATACCCATGTTGCGCACCATCGAACGCCCGACGAACGAGACTCGTCTTCCCAACGCCGTTGCAGCATCGATGATCTGCTGCACCCGATCCACGTTGGAGGCGAAACAGGCGACGATCACGCGACCGTCCGCACCCCGGATCAGCCGGTGCAGGGTTGGCCCGATCTCGCTCTCCGACGGTCCCACGCCGGGGATCTCGGCGTTGGTGGAGTCACACAGGAGCAAATCGACGCCGGCGTCACCGAGCCGGGACATGCCGGGCAGGTCAGTGGGCCGGCCGTCGAGTGGAAGTTGGTCGAGTTTGATATCGCCGGTGTGCAGGACAGTCCCCGCGCCCGACCGCACCGCGATGGCCAGCGCGTCGGGGATCGAGTGGTTGACGGCAAAGTATTCGCATTCGAATACTCCGTGGGTGCTACGCATCCCTTCAGCCACTTCGACGACCACCGGTTTGAGGCGATGCTCACGACATTTGGCGGCAACCAGGGCCAGCGTGAATTTCGAACCGACCACCGGAATGTCGGGACGTAGCTTGAGCAGGAACGGGATCGCCCCGATGTGGTCTTCGTGCGCGTGGGTGAGGACCAGCGCTTCGACGTCGTCGAGGCGGCCTTCGATGTGCCGAAGGTCGGGCAGGATGAGGTCGACGCCAGGCTCGTCGTGGGTGGGAAACATCACCCCGCAGTCGATGATCAACAACCGGCCGAGGTGTTCGAAAACGGTCATGTTGCGGCCGATTTCGCTGATTCCGCCCAGCGCGGTGATCCGCAGACCACCGGTGGCCAACGGAGCGGGCGGCGCGAGGTTTACATCCACCGGCTCACCTGAGCACCGAGGCCGCGCGCATGTCGGCGGCCAGCGCATCGATCTGCTCAGCCGTCGCGGCGACTTGCGGCAATCTCGGGTCGCCGACCTCGATACCCTGCAGCCGCAACCCCGCCTTGGACATCGTCACGCCGCCGAGGCGGCTCATCGCGTTCGACAGCGGCGCGAGCGATACGTTGATCTTGCGGGCGGTCGCAATGTCTCCAGAAGCAAAGGACGACAACAAATCGCGTAGTTGGCCAGGTGCCACATGGGAGATCACGCTGATGAACCCGGTGGCGCCCATCGCCAGCCAGGGCAGGTTGAGCGCGTCATCGCCGGAGTAGTACGCCAGACCGGTTTCGGCCATCAATTGCGCCCCGGCGTGCAAGTCACCCTTGGCGTCTTTGACACCGACGATGTTGGGGTGGGCCGCCAGCGCGCGAAGCGTCTCCGACTCGATCGGCACCACCGAGCGGGGCGGGATGTCGTAGAGCAGCACCGGCAACGGCGTCGCGTCGGCGATCGCAGTGAAGTGCGCTAACAGCCCCGCCTGCGGGGGCCGTGAGTAGTAAGGCGTTACCACGAGCAGACCGTGCGCGCCCTCGGCCGCACTGGCCTTCGCCAGGTGGACGCTGTGTGCGGTGTCGTAACTGCCTGCGCCGGCGATGACCCGCGCCCGGTCGCCCACCGCCTCCAGCACCGCCCGCAGCACGGCCAACTTCTCGGCGTCGGTGGTGGTCGGCGACTCGCCGGTGGTCCCGGACATGACCAGGCCGTCACAACCGGCGTCGACCAGGTGCGTTGCCAAGCGGACCGCGGCCGGAAGGTCCAGGGAGCCGTCCGGTGCAAACGGCGTCACCATGGCGGTCAGCAGCGTTCCCAGGCGCGTGTAAACGTCGAATCCGCCGGTGCTCACGGACCAAGGTTACCTGGCGGTACCAAATGCGATTACTCCCGCGCGAGTGTGCGTGTCTGTACAGCGCCACGCCGTCCGGCCTGTACATGTGCGCACTTTCGCGCCCGCGCCAAGCCTGCTCAGGCCTCGGTGGCCAGCGGACTGGTCGCCACCTCGGTGCCGTCGGCCAAGGTGGCGATGTCGAAGTCGCCGAACACCGCCGGCGCCAGGTCGACCAGCAACCGCAGACACGCGATAGCCAGCCGCCGAATCTCGATATCGGCGTGTTCGCTGGCCCGCATCGCGAGGAAATGTCGCCACGCGCGGTAGTTGCCGGTGACCACCATGCGGGTCTCGGTCGCATTGGGCAAGACCGCCCGCGCGGCCTGGCGGGCCTGTTTGCGACGCAGATTTGCGTTCGGTTGGTCGGCGAACTTCTCTTCCAGCTTGGCCAACAGTTCGGTGTAGGCCGCGCGACTGGCGTCGGCGGCGTCGGACAGGATGCGCCGCAATTCGTCGTCGTGCTCCATTCCCGGCGGGACGACGATCTGCGACTGCGTCTCCGGCACGTAGCGCTGCGACAGCTGCGAATACGAGAAATGGCGGTGACGAATCAACTCGTGGGTGCACGACCGCGAGATGCCGGTGATGTAGAGCGAGGCGCTGGCATGCTCGAGCACCGAGAAATGCCCGACGTCGATGATGTGCCGCAGATACCCGGCGTTGGTCGCGGTCTTGGGGTTGGGCTTGGACCAGCTCTGATAGCACGCCCGACCGGCGAATTCGACCAGCGCCTCGCCGCCGTCGGCGTCGGTGTTCCAGTCCACGTCCGGCGGTGCGACGAAGTCGGTCTTGGCGATCAGTTGCACGTGCAACGGCGCGGTCTCGGCCACGGCGACCAACACTAGCGCGGGGCGTTGGCGACGAGAAGCGGTCGGTTCCGCTGCTCGGGCGTCACGTGTGGATCCAACGTCACGTTCGACGGCAGCGGACAGCCGAATTCAGAGCACCCGCCAGATCGCCGCGCCTACCGACGGTCACTCCCGACAAACCCAACCAGCCCGCCATCGTCGCCAACTCCCCGGCCAGCGCCTCGGCCACCTGCCCCGGCGAACGACCCGCCTCGACGAACGCCCCGACCACCTGCAAGGCGTCCGCCGAACGATCGGCTTTGAGGTCGACCCGTCCCACCAGCTCGCCATCGAGCAGGAACGGCCACACGTAGTAGCCATACTGACGCTTGTCGGACGGGGTGTAGATCTCGATGCGGTAGCGGAATCCGAACAGCCGCTGCACCCGCGGACGGAAGAAGATCAGCGGGTCGAATGGACACAGCAGCGCCGTCCCGTTGTTGCGACGCGGAATCGTCTGGCCAGCAGGTAAATACGCAGGCGCAGACCACCCGTCGACCTCGACCTGCTCCAACTCGCCGTCGGCGACAAGCGCGGTGATCGCCGGCTTGACCTGGGCGGCGGCCAGCCGGAAGTAGTCGCGCAGGTCGGCCTCGGTGGCCACCCCCAGTGCGGCGGCGGCCCGCTGAACCAGCGCGCGAACTGCGACGTCCTCGGCGACCTCGCGAGCCACCACCTCGGCCGGCAACACCCGCTCGGCCAGGTCGTAATGCCGGGCGAAACCCACCCGGGTCGCCGTGGTGAGCGTGCCGGCAGCGAACAGCGCCTCGGCCACCCATTTGGTGTCGCTGCGGCTGCCCCACCAATCACCCCGCGGGCCCCGCGGTCCCGTGGCCAGGTGGGTCTCGATCTGACCGGCGGTGGCCGGTCCGAGCTCGGCGACGGCGGCGACGATTTTGTCGGCAAGCTGCGGATTGGCCTTGACGATGTGGGTCCCCCACCGTCCGTGCCGGTATTGACCCATCCGCCAGCGCATCAGAGGCCAGTCGTCGACGGCCATCAACGCGGCTTCATGCGCCCAGTACTCGACCAGAAGTCGTGGCGAGCGCGAGCTGTGGGTCCATGCGGCGCGGTCCAGCACATCCCGGTTGTACGGCCCAAGCCGGCTGAAGACCGGCGCATAGTGGGCCCGCACCGCGACCGACACCGAATCCAGCTGCAGCACGTGAATGTGTGAAATCAGTCGACGCAGGTGTGCACGGGTCACCGGACCGTTGGGCTTCGCAGCGGCAAAGCCCTGCGCGGCCACGGCAAGTCGCCGGGCCTGCGCGACGCCGAGTGCGCTCACGCTCGCTGGTAGCTGTGAAACCGGTAGCGCAGGCCCGCGCGGCTGGTGTGCCACTCACCGGGCGTGCCGACCCACGCCTCGTCCAGCACCGGTGCCACGGCGTCACCGTCGTCGCGGGGCAGGTCGATATCGATTTCGGTGACCTCACACCGGCTGGCCTGCGGCAATGCCAACGTGTAGATCTGTTCGCCGCCGATCACCCAGGTGTCCGGATCGGTCAGCGCGTCGTCGAGGCTCCCCACCACCGTCGCGCCGTCGGCGGCAAAGTCGGTTTGGCGGGTCACGACGACGTTTTTGCGGCCCGGCAGCGGCCGGACCTTCGCCGGCAGCGAATCCCAGGTGCGACGTCCCATGACCACAGTGTGACCGCGGGTGACTTCTTTGAAGTGGGCCTGGTCCTCGGGGAGTCGCCACGGAATGCCGCCGGCGCGGCCGATGACTCCGGACGTGGACTGCGCCCAGATCAGGCCCAGTTCACTCATACGGCGACGGGCGCCTTGATCGCCGGGTGCGGATCGTAGCTTTTCACCACGACGTCGTCATAGCTGTAATCGAAGATCGAGTCACGCTGCGCAAGAACAAGTTTCGGATATGGACGCGGATCGCGGCTCAGCTGCTCAGTGACCTGGTCGACGTGGTTGTCGTAGATGTGGCAGTCGCCTCCGGTCCAGACGAAGTCGCCGACGCCCAAGCCGGCCTGCGCGGCCATCATGTGGGTCAGCAGCGCGTAGCTGGCGATATTGAAGGGAACGCCGAGGAACAGATCGGCGCTGCGCTGGTAAAGCTGGCAACTGAGCCGGCCGTCGGCCACGTAAAACTGGAAAAGCGCATGGCACGGCGCGAGCGCCATGTGCGGGATCTCCCCGACGTTCCAGGCCGACACGATGATGCGCCGCGAGTCCGGGTCGGTCCGCAGCAGGTTCAGGGCCGAGCTGATCTGGTCCACGTGATCGCCCGACGGCGTCGGCCACGAACGCCATTGCACCCCGTACACCGGACCGAGATCGCCTGTCGCACTGGCCCATTCATCCCAGATAGAGACGCCGTGCTGCTGCAGCCAGCCGACGTTTGAGTCGCCGCGCAAGAACCACAGCAGCTCGTAGATCACCGATTTCAGGTGCACCTTTTTGGTGGTGATCAGCGGGAAGCCCTGGGACAGGTCGAACCGCATCTGGTGCCCGAACAGACTGCGGGTACCGGTGCCCGTGCGATCGGCCTTCGGCGTGCCCTGCTCGAGTACCAGCCGCAGGAGGTCTTCATACGGCGTGGGGATCGACACGCGACCAACTTTAGCGGCGATCGCAAGCGCAGCGAAGATGCGCGCCGCGGGTCGACGCCATTTAGCGGGCGGCGATCGCAAGCGCAGCGAAGATGCGCGCCGCGGGTCACCGCCACTCATCGGACGGCGAATGCCGGGGAGTAGAACGGATGGCATGCCGAACTTCACCGACACCGTCGCGACCCCCGACGGCTCTTGCCCCGTCCGCTTGTTCACCCCTGAAGGCCAGGGCCCCTGGCCGGGCGTCATCATGATTCCCGACGCCGGCGGAGTGCGGCAGACCTTCTTCGAGATGGCCGCCAAGCTGGCCGACTCCGGCTACGGGGTGCTGCTGCCCGACGTCTACTACCGCCAAGGCGACTGGGCGCCGTTCGACATGAAGACCGCGTTCTCCGATGACAACGAGCGCAAGCGGCTGATGTCGTTCATCGGCAGCATCAGCCCCGAGAACTGGGCCTCGGACGCCAACGCGTACTTCGACTACCTCGCGGCGCGGCCTGAGGTGAGCGGTCAGAAATTCGGTGTCGCCGGTTATTGCATGGGTGGGCGGGCGGCATTGCTCATCGCCGGACTGACCCCGGACCGGGTTGCGGCCGCGGCGTCTTTCCACGGCGGTGGGCTGGTGACCGACGGCAACGACAGCCCGCATCTGCGGGCCGACCAGATCACGGCAGCGATCTACGTCGGCGGCGCGAAGGACGACGCGTCGTTCACCGCCGAGCACGCCGAGCAGCTCGACAAGGCTCTGACGGCAGCCGGCGTCGAGCACACGATCGAAACCTACGCCGCCGGACACGGTTACGCCGTGCCCGACAACAGGTCCTATGACGCCGACGCCGCCGAGCGGCATTGGACAGCGATGCGAGAGTTCTTCGGGGCGAAGCTGAAGTAGTGCAGCATGCACGTCGACGCGATGACCCTCCCGCAGCCGCTCGGCCAGATCGGTGCGCTGGCCCGGCGGACCCAGGACGCCGGCTTCTCCGGGTTGCTGTTCACCGAGACCGGCCGCACCGCTTACCTCAACGCCGCGGTGGCCTCCCAGGCCGCGCCCGGACTCGAGTTGTCGACCGGCGTTGCGGTGGCATTTCCGCGCAGTCCGTTCGTGACCGCGGCTACTGCGTGGGAATTACAGGAGGCATCGGGCGGCAACTTCCGGCTGGGCCTGGGAACGCAGGTCCGTACCCACGTCGTTCGGCGGTACGGCGTGGATTTCGAGCGGCCGGGCCCGCGGCTACGCGACTACCTGCTGGCCGTGAAGGCCTGCTTCTCGGCATTTCGGTCCGGAAAGCTCGACCACCACGGCGACTTCTACAAGCTGGATTTCATTACCCCACAATGGAGTCCGGGACCAATCGAGGCGCCCGACCCCAAAGTCGACATCGCCGCGGTCAATCCATGGATGCTGCGGATGGCCGGCGAAGTGGCCGACGGAGTACACGTCCACCCGATCGGCGAGCCGGGTTATCTCGCCCGGCACGTGATACCGAAAGTCGCCGAGGGGGCACAGAGCGCCGGCCGGTCACCGTCGGACGTCGCGATCATCGTGCCGGTGATGACGATTGTCGGCGACACCGATGAAGAGCGAGACAGCCAACGCGAATCGGTACGCGCCAGCATGGCGTTCTATGGGAGCACACCGAACTATGCGTTCATCTGGGACGAGGCCGGGTTCGAGGGAACCACCGCGCGGATCCGCGAAAAGCAGAAGGCCGGCGACTTCGCGGGGATGGCCGCCCAAGTCAGCGACGACCATATCGCCGCCTTCGCGACTGAGTCGACGTGGGATGCTTTGGCGGACAATCTGATCGAGAAATACAATGGGACGGCGACGCGCCTGGTGATGTACAACGCGGTGGCTGACCCGCAACGCTTCGAGCGCTACGGTGACGTCGCCCGCCAGATCAGCGCCCGATCAGCTTCTGCATGAACTCGGGATAACGCGCACCTTGCACGTCAATACCGGCTGACACGGAATTGATTTCGTCTAGGTCGTCGTCGCTCAGTGCGACGTCGGCTGCCCCGAGGTTCTCTTCGAGACGCTCCAGGCGCCGGGTTCCGGGGATCGGCGCGATCCACGGCTGCTGAGCGAGCAACCAGGCCAGCGCGATCTGGCCGGTTGTCGCACCCTTTCGGTCAGCGATCGTCTGCAGTAGGTCGACCACCGCACGGTTGGCCTCCCGAACCTCGGTGGCGAAGCGCGGGATGTTGTTGCGGATGTCAGTCTTGTCGAATTGTGTTCTCGCGTCGATACTTCCGGTGAGGAAGCCTTTGCCGAGCGGGCTGTACGGCACGAATCCGATATGGAGTTCGGCCAACGTCGGCAAGATCTCCGTCTCCGGTTCCCGCCACCACAACGAGTACTCGCTTTGCAGCGCTGCGACGGGCTGCACCGCGTGCGCTTGACGAATGGTCTGCGCTGATGCCTCCGACATCCCGAAGTGCTTCACCTTGCCGCTGTCGATGAGTTCTTTGACCGCGCCGGCGACGTCTTCGATGGGCACCTCGGGGTCCACGCGGTGTTGGTAGAGCAGGTCGATGGTCTCTACACCCAGTCGGCGCAGCGAGTTCTCGGTGACCTCCCTGATGTGCTCGGGCCGACTGTTCAGCCCGGCGATGTTGCCGTCAGCACCGAAGGCGAACCCGAATTTGGTCGCGATCACCACCTGCTCGGCGAATGGCGCGAGGGCCTCGCCGACCAGTTCCTCGTTATCTCCGTACGCCTCAGCGGTGTCGAAGAAGGTGACGCCACGTTCGACCGCACCGCGGATCACCGCAATCATGTCGGTTCTGGGTCCGGACGGGCCGTAGCCTCGACTCATTCCCATGCAGCCCAGCCCAATTGCCGAGACCTCGAGATTGCCACCCAGATTGCGCTTGTCCATGTGTTACTCCCGCTACGATGCCGGCAGATCAACCAGCCCGGCCAACCGGGCGCGGTGACGGTATGGGGTACCGAATGCCAACTGATCGCTCTTGGCCCGCTTCAGATACAGATGCGCCGGATACTCCCACGTCATGCCGAGGCCCCCGTGCAGCTGAACGCACTCCTCGGCGGCGTGAACCGCGGCGCCACTGCAGTAGGCCTGCGCAACGGCCGCAGCGATCGTCGCGTCGGCGTCTTGCCGGGCACAGGTGTCGGCGGCGTATCGGGCCGCCGCCCCGGCGGAGTTGAGTTCGACCCACAGATCCGCCAGCCGATGCTTGATCGCCTGGTATGAGCCGATCGCCCGGCCGAATTGCTTGCGCTGCTTGGCATAAGCCAGCGTGGTCTCGAAACACCACTGCGCGACGCCGAGTTGCTCGGATGCGAGTAGCGCCGCGCCGGTCTCCAGGGCCGCCGCCACCGCGGCACCGGCCGGCGAGGAGCCAACCCGCGACGAGGCCACTTCGGAGAACTCCACATTCGCAAGGGGTCTCGTCATGTCCAGGCTCAGAACCGGTGACACGTTCAGTCCCGCTGCGCCGCGGGCGACGGTATGCAACTGCAGCCCATCGGCTCCGGCGACCGGAACCAGCAACACGTCGGCCTCCGCGACTCCGGCCACACTGGTGATCCGGCCGGACAGACCACCGCCGCCGGCACGAACACCGGTGATCGTGTCACCGGGCGCAGTCGACAGTGGCACCGCCAGCGCGGCGGTGAGCGAACCCGCCGCCAGGCCTTGGACCGTGTCGGTGTCTCCCACCTTCAAGAGTGCGACCGTGGCCACCACCGCGCTGGACAGATACGGCACCGGCGCGACAGCGCGACCGATCTCCTCCATCACCACGGCAGCTTCGCGGGCAGTTGCGCCCGCACCGCCGAGTTCCTCGGGCACCAGCAGTCCGGCCATGCCCAGTTCGGCGGCCAGTGTGCGCCATACGCCGGAAAAGTCTTGCGGTGCAGAGTCGTACAGGGATGTTATTGCTTCCGGCGGGCACCGGTCGGCAAACAACCGTCGCACGCTGTCGCGTAATGCTTCCTCGGTGTCGGAGTACAGCAGATCGCTCATTTGGCTCACTTCTCCAGATCCTTGAAAGCAACGTCCTTGTCGACCCGGTGCTCCGGCGGCAGACCGAGAATGCGCTCGGCGATCGTGTTGCGCAGGATCTCCGACGTGCCGCCCTCGATCGAGTTGCCTTTGGCGCGCAGATAGCGATAACCCGGGCCGCGGCCGATGAAGTCGACTGACTCTGGCTGGCGCATCGTCCAGTCGTCGTACTGCAGGCCCTCTTCCGGGTGCAGTTCGATCTCAAACCCCGAAACCGCTTGCGCCAGGGCGGCAAATGCCACCTTCATCCCGGCGCCTTCGGGGCCGGGCTGTCCGACCGCCAGACGCTGACGTAGCCGCAGACCGGTAAGACGAACGACTTCGGCCTCCACCCACAGCTTCATCAGCTCGTCATGCATCGCGGCATTGCGCAACGCGGGCTGCGTCCGCCACGCCTCGGTGACCTTGCCGATGATCCCACTTTCCCGAGTGCCGCCGGCCATCGAGCCGATGGCAACCCGCTCGTTGTTCAGCGTGGTGGTGGCGACCTTCCACCCACCGCCCTCGGCGCCGAGCCGGTAGGCGTCGGGCACGCGCACGTCAGTCAGGAACACCTCGTTGAATTCGGCTTCACCGGTGATCTGCCGCAGCGGGCGCACGTCGACGCCGGGGCCGGTCATGTCGAGAACGAAGTAGGTCAGGCCCTGGTGTTTGGGCACGGCCGGATCGGTTCGGGCGACCAGGATCGCCCGCTGCGCGTTCTGGGCGCTCGACGTCCATACCTTCTGCCCGTTGACGATCCAGTCCCCATTTCCCGAACCATCACGGACCGCTCGGGTGGCCACACCGGCCAGATCGGACCCCGCACCCGGTTCGCTGAACAACTGGCAGTAGATGTGCTCGCCGGTGAACAACGGCCGCAGAAACTCTCGCCGCTGCTCTTCGCTACCGAACGCCGCGATGGTCGGTGCGGCCATCCCCATCCCGATGCCGTTGCGGGCACCGCCGCCACCGGGGGGCGCACCCGCCGCGGTCAGCTCGTCCTCGACCTGCGCCTGGAAATTGCGTGACAGGTCCAGCCCGCCGGAGCCGACCGGGAAATGCACCCACGCCAGCCCAGCATCGAAACGCGCGCCGAGGAATTCCTGCGGATCGGTGTGTACCGGGTCGTGTTCGTCGAGCAGAGCCCGCACGCGGGCGTGCAGATCCTGCGCGTTCATCGGAAGCCCGCGGGATCGCCGAGCAGTCGGCCGCCGTCCAACACCAGCGTCTCGCCGGTGATCCAACTCGACTCGTCGGACGCCAGAAAGGCGACGGCGGCCGCCACGTCGGGCGGTTCGCCGATCCGACCCAGTGCGGTGCCTCTCGCCACCAGATCCTCGTGGTCTTTCCACAACGCTTCGGCGAGCTTGGTCCGCACCACCCCCGGGGCGATCGCGTTCACCCGAACCTTGGGTGAAAGTTCCAGTGCCAGTTGCTTGGTGACATGGATCAGCGCGGCTTTGGTCGCGTTGTACATGCCCATGTTCGGCGCCTGGTGCATGCCGCCGATGGATGCGGTGTTGACGATCGCCCCGCCGTGTTCGCGCATCCAGGCTTTGGCCGCCAGCGACGTCCACAGCAGCGGCGCCCAGAGGTTGACGTCGAAGGTCTTGGCGAACCGGGCGTGATCCTGGTCGATCAACGGGCCGTATGCCGGGTTGGTGCCGGCGTTGTTGACCAGGATGTCGATGCTGCCGAAGCGGTCGAGGGCGACGTCGACGCAATGCCGCGCGGCGTCCTCGTCGACGGCGTGTGCGGCAACTCCGATGGCGTTGCCGCCGACCTGCTCGGCCGCGGCGTCGGCGCTGTCCTGTTTGCGCGAGGTGAGCACGATGTTGGCTCCGCCTTGGGCCAGCCGCTGCGCGGTCGCCAGCCCGATTCCTCGCGAACCTCCGGTGATGAGTGCGGTACGGCCGTGGAAATCTGTCATAGTCCCTCCATCAGGCTGTGCTGGTAGCGGCGCATGCCGCGCAGCCAGCGGTCGTAATCGGCGCCTTTGTGGCGATACATGTCCAGCACCGCGGGGTGCGGGAGGATCAGGAACTGCTCGTCGTCGATCGCGGCCAAGACGACCTCGGCGACGTCGTTCGCTTCCATCACGTCGCCGGCGGAGGTGACGGCCCGCGTGGCGAGCCGGGCCAGCGGATCGTCGGACTCCCCCGGCGAATACAGCAGCTTGGTGTTGACGCCCATCGGGCACAAGCAGCTGACCCGCACACCCTGGTCGCCGAAGGTGATGTTGAGCCACTCGGCGAATCCGACAGCGGCATGCTTGGTCACCGAGTAGGTGGCCGATCCGAGCTGCGTGAGCAACCCCGCGGCCGAGGCGGTGCTGACAAAGTAGCCTTCGCCGCGCTGCACCCAGCCGGGGACCAGCAGTTGCGCCGCGCGGATGTGCGCTTTGAGGTTCACATCGATGGATTGATCCCACTCGGCCTCGGTCACGTCGAGTCCCGCCACCCCGGTGATACCCGCGTTGGCGAAGTAGAAGTCGACTGGGCCAAACTCGTTCTCCGCCAATGCAATCAGCTGTTGGATGTGACGGGTTTCGGAGACGTCACCGCTGGAGGCGACGGCGACGCCGGGCCGGTCTGAGTTGATGCCTTCGACAACCGCCTGGGCGGCGTCCCCGTTCAGGTCGGCGACCACCACCCGGGCGTCCTGGTGCGCCAGCTTGGCAGCCAGCGCCGCCCCGATACCGTTGCCGCCGCCGGTCACGATGGCGACTTTGTCGGCAACTTTCACGAGCGATCTCCCTTCTGATGGGTCTGAATTTCACTGCATAACAGCCGGGTAATCCAGCCCCGGGTATCCGCCGGGTCGATCACGTCATCGAGTTCGAACGTGCTGGCCGAGGTGAGCGCCTTGCCGTGCTGATAGGCGGCCTCGACCAACGTGTCGAACAGTTTCTGTCGTTCCGCTGGATCGGCGATGGCGGCCAATTCCTTGCTGAAACCCAGCCGAACCGCGCCCTCGAGACCCATGCCACCGATCTCGCCAGTCGGCCAGGCCACGGTGAAAGCCGGAACGTGGAAGGAGCCACCGGCCATCGCCATGGCGCCCAAGCCGTAGCCCTTGCGCATAATCACCATCCCGAACGGCACGGTCAATCGCGCGCCGACGATGAACAGGCGACTGAAGCGCCGAACCGCGGCGTCGACTTCGGCGTCCGGGCCGACCATGAAGCCGGGTGTATCGCACAGCGAAATGATCGGCAGCCCAGCCGATTCGCACAGCGTCAGGAAATCGGCCATCTTGTCCGCCGCCTCGGCATCGATCGCACCACCAAGGTGATGACTGCTGTTGGCCAGCAAACCGAACGGCACGCCTTCGACGCGGACGAGCGCGGTGACCACCCCGACGCCGAAGTCGGCACGCAACTCCAGCACCGAGCCGATATCGGCCACCGACTCGATCGCGTGGTGCACGTCGTAGGCCCGTAACCGATGCTCCGGCACCACATGTCGCGCGCGCCGCGGATCGGGCGCCTGCCAGCTGTCCTGCCGGCCGTGGAAATAGGACAGATACTGCTTGGCCAGTGACACGGCATGGGCCTCGTCGCGGGCGGCCAACCCGACCACGCCGTTGCGCCGCTGCACATCGATCGGCCCGATGTCCTCCGGCCGGTACTGGCCCAGCCCGCCGCCTTCGATCATCGCCGGCCCACCCATGCCGATGTTCGCATCGGGCGTCGCGATCACGACGTCGCACGTGCCGGCCAGTGCCGCGTTACCGGCAAAGCACCTGCCGGACACGATCGAGACCAGCGGCACCCGGCCGCTGAGTGCGCCCAGCGCCCGGAACGTGGGCACGTCGAGACCGGCGATGTTCGCGACGTCGGTGTCACCGGGCCGGCCGCCCCCTCCTTCGGCGAACAGCACGACCGGTAGCTTTTGGCGGGCCGCCAACTCGAAGAGCCGGTCGGTTTTGGCGTGGTTACGCATGCCTTGCGTGCCCGCGAGCACGGTGTAGTCGTAGGACAACACCGCAGCGCGGGCGCCGCCAATCGTCGCCACCCCGGCAATCAAGCCGTCCGCCGGGGTGTTGGCGATCAAATCCTCTTCCGAGCGCCTGCTGCGCTGCGCGGCCACTGCCAGCGCGCCATACTCGACAAAGCTTCCCGAATCGATCAGATCGTCGATGTTTTCGCGCGCGGTGCGTCGATTCTGTTTGTGTCGCTTGGAGATTGCCGCCGGACGACCCTCGTCCAGGGTAAGCAGGTGACGCCGGCGGACCTCCTCGAGATCGGCGCGATCCCGGTCGAGATCGAGCGAGGCGACCTCGACGGGCCCTGCGTTGTCGCCATTACGGGTGAACACCATCAGCGGGTCACCGGTTCCGACAACTTGACCGGGTGTCGCCAAGATCCGGACCGTGCGCACAGCATCCGGTGCGGACAACACGTGCTGCATCTTCATGGCTTCGAGGACAGCCAACTGCGTGCCGACGTCGTAATCCTTACCTTCTGAGGCGATCTCGACGACAGTGCCAGCCAATTGGGCGCGCAGCACTTCCTCTCCGGGATACAACTCCGGCGTCGCGAGGCGGGTCTCGTGCCGCCGATCCTGGGCGGCGGCGGCTAATACCGGCAGGTTCTTGTCGACGAAACTCGTGTCCACTGGAGCGTCGTGAATGTCGTTGTGCGACAAAATTTCCTGCAGAAATCCGATGTTGGTTCGAATACCCTCGATGCCGAATTCGTCCAGCGCGCTCTGCGCTTTGCGCAGCGCGGCGGAGAACGACGATCCACGCACCCGGGTGATCACCTTGGCCAGCAACGAGTCGTAGCGCGCGCTCGGCGTGAGCCCGGTTCGGCCGAAGGTGTCGACTCGCACTCCGGGGCCACTGGGCGGGGAGAACACCGCGAGGGTGCCCGCCGTCGGAAGGACCGACCCGTCGGCGCCCATCGTCTCCATGTTGACCCGCGTCTGGATCGCGATCCCGCGTACTGCTGCCAGGGCGCCAATCACCTCATCGCCCTCGGCCACGATACCGGCCGGCAACCGGAGGTGGTGGAACGACGAACCCTGTGCGATCCGTAACTGCACGGCCACCAGATCGACCCCGGTCACCTCTTCGGTGATGGTGTGTTCGACTTGAATCCGAGGGTTGACCTCCAGAAACACGAATCGCTCTCCGGTGACCAAAAATTCGACCGTGGCGATTCCGCGGTAGTCGGCCCGCGCGCACAGCCGCGCCGCGGCCCGGTGCAGATCGCGCCGTAACGCCGACGAAAGGCCTTGCGCTGGAGCGATTTCGATCAGCTTCTGGTGGCGGCGCTGAATGCTGCAGTCTCGGTCGCCGAGTGCGAGCGCACGCGACGGCGTCGCGACGATCTGCACCTCGATGTGTCGGGCGTCGGCCAGGTGTGCCTCGGCGAACAGCGCCGGATCGCCGAAACCGAGAGCGGCCTCAGCGGCGCACTGGCGGTAGGCGTCGTCAATCTGCTCGGCACTGCGCACGATTCGCATGCCACGACCGCCACCGCCCGACAGCGCCTTGATCACGATGGGCCCGCCGTGGGCTTCGGCGAACGCACGGACGCCCTCGACGCTGGTGGGCCCGTCGGTGGCCGGCAGCACCGGCACCCCGGCCGCTGTCGCCGCGGACCGGGCCGAGGATTTGTTGCCGAACAGGTCGAGCGCGGCGGCGTCCGGTCCGACGAACGTGAATCCCGCGCCCGCGCAGGCCCGCGCGAACTC
>NZ_JBYCLD010000126.1:0-18942 GCF_057473725.1 Mycobacterium sp. TH-M11
GGGATTGGGGTTTCTGTGATGAAGATGTGACTGGAGTGACTATTGACGGTGACGCTAGCGGTCGTTGACCCAACAGTGCGGTACCGACACGCACACACGTCGAACCATGTTTGACCGCCGTTTCAAGGTCGTTGGACATCCCGGCGGACAAACCGACGGCGTCGGGGTGCGCGCGGCGCACCCGCTGGTGCTCTGACTGCAGGCGCGCAAATGCCCGATCCGGCTCCCAGTCCAGCGGCGGGATGCCCATCAGCCCAACCAGTTCGAGGGATCCGGCGGCGGCGACCTGCGCGCAGATCTCGTCGACCGCTTTCGTGTCCGAGACGTCGACGCCACCGCGCGACACGTCGCCGTCGAGGCTGATCTGGACGTAAATCTGTAGCGGCCCCGTCCGGTGCCCCTCCTCGATCGCGCCATCGACGGCACGGTCGAGCGCGGCCACCACCCGGGTGCTGCTCACCGAGTGGACGGTGTGCGCCCAGTGGGCCAGCGAGCGGGCCTTGTTGGATTGAACCTTGCCGACCATGTGCCAACGCCGGTCGGCCACGGAGCGGGTTCCCTCCCCCGTGCCGCCCAGCAACCGATCCACTTCGGCGATCTTGGCCGCCGCTTCTTGGTCGCGGGACTCGCCAAAGTCGCCGCATCCCAGTCGCGACAAAATCGCCACATCGGTTGCGGGAAAGAATTTGGTAATAGGCACGAGTTGAATGTCGTCGAGTTTGCGGTCGGCCGCTTCGGCCGCCGCAGCAAGCCGTGAACCTAACGCCGACAATGAATCGGCCAATTCCGTTTCTCGCGCCGTCCGGGCGGAACGGTTTACCGTCGCACTCATGCTATCCACACCACCGAGGCCAGTCGCCCGGTCGGGTTACCGCGGCGATGGCTGAACAGACTGGTGTCATCGAAGGTGCACCGCGGGTCGACATCGATGGCACTAACGCCCAAAGCCTTGAGCTGGCGCGCTATTCCGGCACGTAAGTCCAGCCCAGGGGTGCCCGCGGCGGTGGTGGTGCGACTGCCAGGCAGGGCGGCCTCGACCTCGTCGGCCATCGCCGCCGGTACCTCGTAGTTGCGGCCGCTGACCGCCGGGCCCAGCAGCGCCGAGATGTCCGCCGCCCGTGCACCCAGGCCAAGCATGGCCTCGACCGCTCGGGCGACCACCCCGTCCCGTGCACCAACCCGGCCGGCGTGCACGGCCCCGACCACCCCGGCCCGCGCGTCGGCCAACAGCACCGGAACGCAGTCGGCGGTCACCACCGCCAAGGCCAATCTCGATGCGCGCGTGACTAATCCGTCGGTCTGGTCGAACGGCGTGTCGCGCGGACCGTCGACGACTTCGACACGGTCACCATGTACCTGGTGCATCCACACCACCCGATCAGCACCCAGGCCGATAGCAGTGCCGAGCCGTTTGCGGTTGGCAGCGACGGCGACCGGATCGTCGCCCACGTGGTCGCCGAGGTTGAAGCTGTCGAAGGGCGGCGACGAGACACCGCCCGCCCGGGTCGTGCTGACCCGCCGGATGCGAACACTCACCCGTCCAGTATCCGGCGCGAGCACAGCGGCCATCGTCGCGCGGTTAGCGCCGCATGAACGGCGGCACGTCGACATCGTCGTCCTCGCCGCCGATGTCGAACGTTGCGCCGTTGGTCGGCACCGACACGCTGAGCGCGTCGGCGGGCTCGAACAAGCTGGAGCTCACCTTGCCGTGTTTGCCGGAGGCAACGATTCCCGACGCCGCGCCGGCGCCGGCATTGCTGACGACCGGCTTACGACCGGGACCGGCCGCGTCGAAGCCGGCGGCGATGACCGTCACCCGGACCTCGTCGCCCAGCGAGTCGTCGATGACCGTGCCGAAGATGATGTTCGCGTCCTGATGGGCGGCGTCCTGGACCAGCGATGCCGCCTCGTTGATCTCGAACAAACCCAGGTCACTGCCGCCGGCCACCGACAGCAACACGCCCTGGGCGCCTTCCATCGAAGCCTCGAGCAGCGGTGAGTTGATCGCGATCTCGGCCGCTTTCAGCGCGCGCCCGTCACCGCGCGCCGATCCGATCCCCATCAGCGCCGTACCCGCGCCGCTCATGACTCCCTTGACGTCGGCGAAGTCGACGTTGATCAGACCGGGAGTAGTGATCAGGTCGGTGATGCCCTGCACGCCGTTGAGCAGCACCTCGTCGGCGCTGCGGAAGGCGTCCATCAGCGACACCGCGGCATCGCCCATCTGCAGCAGACGGTCGTTGGGGATCACGATCAGCGTGTCGCAGCTTTCGCGCAATGAGGCGATGCCGTTTTCGGCCTGGTTGCTGCGCCGCTTGCCCTCGAAGGAGAACGGCCGGGTGACCACACCGACGGTCAGCGCGCCCAGCTTGCGGGCGATGCTGGCGACCACCGGCGCGCCGCCAGTACCCGTTCCACCACCCTCACCCGCGGTGACGAAGACCATGTCGGCCCCGCGCAGCAGTTCCTCGATCTCGTCCTTGGCATCTTCGGCGGCCTTCTTACCGACCTCGGGGTCGGCGCCGGCGCCCAGCCCTCGGGTGGAGTCACGACCGACGTCGAGCTTGACGTCGGCATCGCTCATCAACAGCGCCTGGGCATCGGTGTTGATGGCGATGAACTCCACCCCCTTGAGCCCCTGCTCGATCATGCGGTTGACGGCGTTCACACCGCCGCCGCCTATCCCCACGACTTTGATGACGGCCAGGTAGTTGTGCGGCGGGGTCATCATGTTGTCTTCCTCCCTGGTGGGACTGCTTGAAGCGAACCGGTGACAACCTCAACCTCTAGTAAAGGGTTAGAGTTATGTCAGGTTGATTCGCGCAAACAGAACGGTATTGCCGACGGGTGCGGGATCGATGCAGGCGCGCCGAAGAGCGGCGGGCGAATTTCAGCCGATTTCGTGCCGCGCCCGCCAACCCGGGGTACCGGGCATTCATTTGATGGTCGGCAGATCCGGGCTGGATACGTCGTAGGTGCGCCCGGGGCGAGTCAGCAGGGCCGCCAACTTCTGCGCCTTTTCCTCGGTCCGGTCATTCGTCCCCCAGATCACCGTGCGCCCGTCGGTCAGAGTCAGCGTGATCGACGCGACCGAGGGCGCCGCGATCCTGCTCACCTGCGCGACCACTTCGGGCCGTAACGCTGTCAGCACCGCGAGCGCGGCCTTGGTCGGCGGGTCGGCTGGTCCGGGATTGTCGACGTCGAGGTAGGGCAGCGCAGGTGGCGGCGGCGCGGTCGCGAAGTCGACGCCGTCCCGGTCGAACAGGTGCGGACCGTCGGGTAGGTCTTTGACCACCAACGGGACCCGCTCGACGATGGCGATCATCAGCGCCGACGGGTAGTCGCGTTGCACGTGCGCGCTGGCCACCCGGCGAATCGCGGCGACCCGGTCGGCAACACTGTCGGTGTTGATCTGCAGCAGCGGCGTTCCCAGCTTGACGTGCGCCGCGTCGAGCACCTCCTCGCGGGTGACGGCTCCGAGGCCGTCGACGACGATGCCGCGGGCCGACATCAAGGGGGTGAAGTAGAGGATCAGACCCATCCCGGTGATCGCGATGCCGAGCAGCAGCGACGCCAAAAACAGCCGCAGCCCCCGAACGGTGCCGCGCGCAACGGGTTTGGGGCCCGCCGGACCGCGGCCACGCGCCGCACGTTTGGCCTCGCGACGGGCCTGTTCGATGGCCATGGCACGGGCTTGCGCCTCTCGTCGTTCGGCGCGCTCACGGCGCTCCCGCCGTCGCGGACCCTCGACCGTTTCGTCAGGCTTCGCCGGTTCTGCAGCGGCACCGGCGTTGTCGACGCGCTCGGCTGCGGTGACTTCGTCGACCGGCCCGTCGGGAATCGCACCACCGGACTCGGTCACCGCGATGCCTCCGGCCTGCTGCGGTTGGCCCGCATCCGCAGCGCGGTGATGATTTCCGGCGCGAGCATCGTGACGTCACCCGCTCCCATGGTGACCACGACGTCGCCGGGGCCGGCGACGGCGGCCACCGCCTCGGCGACTGCGGACATGTCGGGCAGGTACTGCACCGGGACGCCGACGTACTCGGCGACGGTCGCCCCGCTCACCCCCGCGATGGGTTGTTCGCGGGCGCCGTAGACGTCGAGCACGAACACGCGGTCGGCATCGTCGAGCGCGGCCCCGAATTCAGCGGCGAAAGCCTTTGTCCGTGAATACAAGTGCGGCTGGAACACCACCAGCGAGCGACCGGTACCGGCCTGCTCCAAAAGCGTCCGTACCGCGCCCAGCGTGGCGCGGACCTCCGTCGGGTGGTGCGCGTAGTCATCGAAAACCCTTACCGCAGAGGCCGTCCCGATCAAGTCGAACCTGCGGCGCACGCCCTCGAAACCCGCCAGCCCGTCCAGCACGCATTCGGCCGACGCGCCGATTTCGACGGCGGCCAGCAGTGCGCCCAGCGCGTTGAGCGCCATATGCCGGCCCGGCACCGACAGTCGCATCACCCTCGGATGGGTGTCGGCCTCGAGCTGGACGTGCGCGACAGCCTCGGTGCCCTGCTGTTCCCAGGACAACAACGTCCCGGCCAATCCGTCGCCGGACGAGCCGTAGCGCAGCACTCTAATCCCAAGCGCCGCAACGCGTTCTGCCAGCGCAGCCGCCCCCGGGTCGTCGACGCACACGACCAGCACCCCGCCCGGCGCGATGCGCTCCGCGAAGGAGTCGAACACCTCGACATAGGCTTCGGGACTACCGAAGAAATCCAGGTGATCGGCCTCGATATTGGTGACCACCGCGACATTCGGGGTGTATTCGAGCAGCGATCCGTCGCTCTCGTCGGCCTCGGCGACAAAGCAGTCGCCGCTGCCGTGATGGGCGTTGGTGCCCGCCTCACCCAACTCGCCGCCGACAGCGAAGGACGGGTCCCGGCCGCAATGCTGAAGCGCCACAATCAACATCGACGTGGTGGTCGTCTTGCCATGGGTCCCGGTCACCATCAGCGTGGTGCGCCCGGACATCAGCTTGGCCAGCACGGCCGGTCGCAGCACCACCGGAATACCGCGACGGCGGGCCTCGACGAGCTCGGGGTTGGTCTTGGGGATCGCGGCGTGGGTGGTGATCACCGCGGTCGGCCCACCCGGTAGCAAATCCAGCGAGGACGCGTCGTGGCCGATCCGGATCTGTGCGCCGCGCGCCTGCAGCGCACGTACGCCCCGCGACTCCTTGGCATCCGACCCCGAGACCTGTCCTCCGCGGTCGAGCAGGATGCGGGCGATTCCCGACATGCCCGCTCCCCCGATGCCGACCATGTGCACGCGCTGCAACTCCGGCGGCAGCGGCAGGTTCATCGGCGCACTCTCCACGTCCGCGCATCCCGCGCTGCGCGCGCGATGTCCAGCACGACGCGGCTGGCTTTCGCGCGCTTCCCATCCCGCGCTGCGCGCGCGATGTCCAGCACGACGCGGGCCACCTGTCGCGCCGCGTCCGGATGCCCGACCAACGCCGCGGCCGTCGTCATCGCCGCCAACCGCGACTCGTCGGCGAGCAGCACGGTCACCTGTTCGGCAACGAATTGCGGCGTCAGATCGGCATCGGCGATCAGCATGCCGCCGCCGGCATTGACCACCGGTAGCGCGTTGAGGCGCTGCTCGCCGTTGCCGATCGGCAGCGGGACATAGATCGCCGGCAAACCGACGGCGGTCACCTCGGCGACCGTCATCGCGCCAGACCGACAGATCGCCACGTCGGCGGCGGCGTAGGCGAAGTCCATCCGGCTCAGGTACGGCACCGCAACGTACGGCGGGTCCCCGGGCTGCGGCTCGCGCAGATCGAGGGTGTTCTTGGCGCCGTGGGCGTGCAGCACCGCCACCCCAGCCGCCGCCAGGTCACCGGCCGCCCCGGCGACCGCACGGTTAATCGAGCCGGCGCCCTGCGAGCCGCCGAAAACCAGCAGCACCCGGGCGTCGTCGTCGAAGCCGAAATACGCACGCGCCGACGGCCGCAGCGCGGCGCGGTCCAGCGAGGTGATCGTCTCGCGAACCGGGACGCCGACCACCTCGGCGTTCCGAAGACCTGGATCAGGCACCGCCGAGAGCACCCGCTGCGCGCTGCGGGCGCCGACCCGGTTGGCCAGCCCGGCGCTGGCGTTGGCCTCATGGATCACCACCGGCACCCGTCGGCCACGCCGGGCCGCCAGGTAGGCCGGCAACGACACGTAGCCGCCGAACCCGACCACCACGTCGGCGTCGACCTTGTCCAGCACGGCTCGGGCCTGCCGGACCGCACGCAACACCCGCGCCGGCAGCCGGGCCAGATCACCGGTGGGCTTGCGGGGTAGCGGCACCGGGGTGATCAGCTCCAGCTGATAGCCACGCTCGGGCACCAGCCTGGTCTCCAACCCGCGCGCGGTGCCCAGCGCAGTGATGCGGACGTCCGGGTCCAGGCTGACCAGGGCGTCAGCGACGGCCATTGCGGGCTCGACGTGGCCGGCTGTACCGCCGCCCGCGAGCACAACCGACAACGACGAGGGCCCGGCTGGCCCTGTGGCCGATGGCCCCGTGACCGAGTCGTTCACCCGTGGCGCTGACCTTCCAATGTCCGACGGCCCTGCGCATGACGCTGGCCGGTGTGCCGCTGTCCGCCTACATGATGCCCTGCCCTCGCCCCGCGCCTGTCCGCAGCGGGCGGCCTGGCCTTGCGGACGGCACGGGCCGGTGGCGGCTTGCGGGACGGCTTGGCCGGCTGAGGTTTACTGCGCAACCGGTCGCGCAATGCCTCGACCCGGGTCGGCGAATAGGGCGCCGGCAATGGTAGCCGCAGGATCCGGGTCATCCGGTCGTCGCTGCCGGCGCGCAGCGCGGCAACCGCTTCGGGCTCATGACGTGCCGCGTTTGCCATCATGCCGATCATCAAAAGTGTTGTCGCCGTTGATGTCCCACCAGCCGAGATCAACGGCAACTGGATACCGGTGACCGGCAGCAGTCCGATGACGTAGCCCACGTTGATGAACGACTGACCGAGCACCCACAGGGTGGTGGTTGCGGTCAGCAGCCGCAGGAACGGGTCTGCGGAGCGGCGCGCGATCCGCATTCCGGTGTAGGCGAACAGCCCGAACAGGCCGAGCAGGCCGAGCGCGCCGACCAGCCCGAGTTCCTCGCCGATGATCGCGAAGATGAAGTCGTTATGGGCATTGGGCAGGTAGTTCCACTTGGCGGTGCCCTGACCTAGACCGTCGCCGAAAACACCGCCGTTGGCCAGCGCGTACCTGGCCTGCCTGGCCTGGTAGCCCGAGTCCTGGGGGTCTTGACCGGGGTCCAGCCAGGACCGGACCCGGTCGGAGCGGTAGCCCGCCGACATCGCGAGGATCGCACCCGATGCGACGGCGGCGAACAGCGAGCTGAGGAACACCCGCAGCGGCAGACCGGCGTACCACAACAGACCGAGCAGGATGATGCTCATCGACACCGTCTGGCCGAGGTCGGGCTGGGCGAGGATGAGGGCCAATGCGATAACTGCAGCGGGCACCAGCGGAATCAGCATCTCGCGCAGCGAGGCCCGCTCCATACGCCGCGCCGCCAGCAGGTGCGCGCCCCAGATCGCGAAGGCGATCTTGGTCAGCTCGGAGGGCTGCATGGAGAACCCGGCGACCACGAACCAACCGCGGGAACCGTTGGCTTCCTTACCAATTCCCGGTATCAGCACGAGCACGAGCATGACGACGGTTGTGGCAAAGCCGGTGAACGCCATCCGTCGCATGAACCGGACAGGCAACCGTAGGGCCAGATAACATGCGAACAGCCCGACGATCGTCCAGAGCACCTGACGGCCGAAGATCGTCCAGGCCGATCCGTCGTCGTCGTAGGACCGCACCCCGGACGCCGACAGCACCATGATCAGGCCCAGCGTGGTGAGCAGGGCCGCGACCGCGATGATCAGGTGAAACGACGTCATGGGCCGGTCGAGCCAGGCCCCGAACCGCGTCCGCGGGTCGCCGGTCGCCGCAGTAGCAGCCTTGGTGACCTTGGTCACCTTGGTCTTCGGCGCGTCGTCGTCGGCCGTCTGATCCGACGCCGTCCGGCCATCCTTGGTTCCCCGGCGCAGTAGCCGGGTCAACGCGTTCGTCACCCGTGGCTACCGACGCGCGGCGCGGGCGGCGGCTGCAAACGCGTCGCCGCGGTCCGCATAGCCGGTGAACTGGTCAAATGACGCGCCGGCCGGTGCCAGTAGGACGGTGTCGCCGGGACGGGCGAGGTCTCGGGCGGCCGCGACGGCGGCTTTCATGACGCGAGTACCGACCGTCTCGTCCGACACTGGAACGACATATGTCACATCTGTAACAGGAGACTCAGCAGTCGCATGCATATCAACATCCTCGCGTGCCACGACCTGTACGACGGGCACATCCGGCGCGTGTCGCGATAACGCCTCGGCAACCACCGCCCGGTCACGGCCGATCAGCACCGCCCCGACCAGCCGCGACGCAACCTTTGCCACGGTCTCGTGCACCGATGCGCCCTTGAGCAGGCCGCCGGCGATCCACACCACTCCGGGGTAGGCCAGCAGCGACGCCTCGGCGGCATGCGGGTTGGTGGCCTTGGAGTCGTCGACGTAGCTGATTTCGTCGATGACCGCGACGAGCTCGGCACGGTGCGGGCCGACCCTAAACGACGACAGCGCCGCGACGATCGCCTCGGCGGGCACCCCGATGCTGCGGGCCAGCGCGGCGGCGGCCAGCGCGTCGAGCACCCCGACCGGGCCCGGCACCGCAATGGCCGACGCCGGAGCCAGGACCAGGCCGCCGGAGCCATCGGCGAAGGCGTGGTCGACCAACAGGCCGTCGCGCACACCGAGTTCGCCGGCGGCGGGTTCGCCGAGCCGGAAGCCGACTCGCACCGGTGCCGGCGCCGCCGCCAGCAGTGCCGCCGCCCGCGGATCGTCGAGCCCGACCACCGCCACCCTGCCACGCAGCACGCCCGCCTTGGCAGCGGCGTAGTCGGCGAGGGAGCCGTGCCAGTCGAGGTGGTCTTCGGCGATGTTGAGCACTGCCCCGGCCTCGGGCCGGATCGACGGCGCCCAGTGCAGTTGGAAGCTGGACAGCTCGACGGCCAGCACGTCGGCAGGGCCGTGCGGCCCACCGGACAAGGCACTGAGCACGGGGTTGCCGATGTTGCCGCACAGCCGGCTGTTGAGCCCGGCGGCGACGAGCATCGCGTGCAGCATCGACGTGGTGGTGGTCTTGCCGTTGGTGCCGGTGACCGTCAGCCAGCGGCGCGGCGGGCCATAGTGGCCGGCCTGGTCGAGCCGCCAGGCCAGCTCGACGTCACCCCAGACCGGGACGCCGGTTGCCGCGGCCGCCGCGGGAACCGGGGCGGCCGGCGAGAAACCCGGGCTGACCACCACCAGCGCGTAGTCGGCGATATGCGCGGCTGCGGTCGAGGAGTCGACAGTCGGCGTTCCGGCCTCGGCGAATTGCGCACGTGTGGTCGCCGAGTCGTCACACAAGGTCGCCGTCGCGCCCAGCCCGGCGAGCGCCGTCAACACCGCACGACCGGTCACGCCACCCCCCGCCACCAGCACCGGCGCGCCGGCCGACAACGGCTCGAGCGCTGCAGTCATGTTCAGCCGCCGCCGGTGGAGGCCAGCCACTCGCTGTAGAACAGCGCGACACCCAGGCCGCAGCTGATCGCGGTGAGCAACCAGAACCGGATGATCACCGTGGTTTCGGCCCAGCCCGCCAACTCGAAGTGGTGATGGAAGGGCGCCATCCGGAACACCCGGCGCCCGGTCGTGCGGAAAGCCAGTATCTGCACCACGACCGAGACGATCTCGGCGACGAACAGCGAGCCGAGCACCACCGCGAGGATCTCGGTGCGGCTGGTCACCGAGATGCCGGCGATGATGCCGCCCAGCGCCAGCGACCCGGTATCGCCCATGAAGATCTTGGCCGGTGCGGCGTTCCACCACAGGAACCCGATGCAGGCACCGGTGGTGGCGGCCGCGACGATCGCCAAGTCGAGCGGGTCGCGCACGTTGTAGCAGCCCAGCCCGGGGGCGGTTGCGCACGCGTTACGGTACTGCCAGAACGTGATCAGCACGTAGGCGGCGGTCACCATCGCCATCGAGCCGGCCGCCAGCCCGTCCAGTCCGTCGGTGAAGTTGACCGCGTTGGACCACGCACTGACGACAAGCACGCAGAACAACACGAACAGCGCCGGAGCCAGCGTGACGGTGGCGATTTCACGCACGTACGACAGGTCTGAGGAGCCCGGCGTCAGGCCGGCCTCATTGCGGAACTGCAGCACCAGGATGCCGACCAGGACCGCGGCGGTGATCTGGCCGAGGGTCTTGGCCGTCTTGTTCAGCCCCAAGTTGCGGGAGCGACGGATCTTGATCAGGTCGTCGACAAATCCGACCGCGCCCAGCGTGGTGGCCAGAACCAGCACCAGCAGACCCGAGGCCGAGGGGCCGTTGCCGTTGAAGGCCAGACCGGCCAGGTGGGTGCCCAGATAGCCCGCCCAGATCCCGGCCAGGATCGCGACCCCGCCCATCGACGGCGTTCCGCGCTTGGTCTTGTGGCTCGGGGGTCCGTCCTCGCGGATCTCGTGGCCGAACCCCTGCCGATTGAACAGCCCGATCAGCATCGGGGTCAGCAGGATTGAGACCGTCAGCGAGATCGCGACGGCGAGCAAGATGTCGATCATCAGCCGTCGCCCTGACTCTCCGCCGTCAGCGAATCGGCCAGCGCCCCGAGCCCGGCCGCGTTGGAGGCCTTGACCAGCACCACGTCCCCGGGCCGCAGCTCGGCCCGTAGCAGGGCCAGGGCGGCGTCGGCGTCGGCGACGAGGACGGCTCCTCGTTCACCCTCAGAGCCCCAGGCGCCTTCCATGACCGCGCCGTGGTGCATGGCGCTCATAGACCTCCCCGTTCCCACGACAATGAGTCGAGTCACATCTAATCGCACCGCCAGCCTGCCGATGCGGTCATGCTCGGATATCGCGTCAGCACCGAGCTCGGCCATCTCCCCCAGCACTGCCCAACTGCGACGACGATCCGCGCCGCCGCCGGCCGAGATCCAGGCCAGTGCCTGCAAGCCGGCACGCATCGAATCCGGGTTGGCGTTGTAGGCGTCATCGATGACGGTGACCCCGTCGGGGCGGGTGCTGACCCGCATCCGGTGACCCGACACGGGGCCGGCGCCGGCCAACGCCTCGGCGATCTGCGCGGTGGTGGCGCCACATTCCAGCGCTACGGCGGCCGCGCACAGCGCATTGCTGACGTGGTGATCGCCATGTACGGCCAGGCTGATGTCGACGGACGTGATCCCTGCGTGCAAGGTGAACTGCGGCCGGGCCAGCTCGTCGAGGGTGACTGGCCCGGCCCACACGTCGGCCCCGGCGTTGCGGCCGACCCGCACCACCCGGGCGGCGGTCACCTCAGCCATCGCCGCGACGGCCGGATCGTCGACGTTCAGCACAACCACTCCAGAGGCCGGAACAGCTTGCGGCAGCTCAGATTTGGTCTGCGCGATGACTTCACGCGAGCCGAACTCACCCAGATGGGCGGTGCCGACATTGAGGACCACTCCGATCGAGGGCGGCGCGATCGCCGCCAATGCGGCGATGTTGCCGGGGTGACGAGCCGACAGCTCGAGGATCAGGTAATCGGTGCTGGGCGTGGCGCGCAGCACGGTCCAGGGATGACCGAGTTCGTTGTTGAACGAGCCGGGTGGCGCGATCACCTCGCCAACCGGTGAAAGCACGGCCGCCAGAAGATCTTTGGTCGACGTCTTGCCCGACGATCCGGTGATGCCGACGATCGTCAGCCCGCCGGCCACCAACTCGGCGGCCACCGCAGCAGCGAGCTTGGCCAGTGCGGCCAGCACCGCTGCGCCGGACCCGTCGCGGTCATGCTCGAGCACGCCGGCGCCGGTCTCCGCGGCGTCCGCGGCCGGGCCGACCACGATCGCCGGGACCCCGACCGGTCGCGCGGCCAGCACCGCGACGGCTCCGCCCGCCACCGCGGCGGCGGCGTGGTCGTGTCCGTCTACCCGCGATCCCGGCAGCGCCAGGAACAGCCCACCGGAAGTGACCTTGCGAGAATCGAATTCGACGCTTCCGGTGACGTGCAGGCGGGCGGCGTCCTCGGCGGAGATGTCGGCGAGTTCACCACCGACGATGTCGGCGATCTGCGCCACGGTGAGGTCGATCATCGGCGGGCGTCCAAGGCGGCGGCGAGTTCGACGCGGTCGTCGAAGGGCTGCGTCTGCCCACTGCGGGTCTGCCCGGTCTCGTGGCCCTTGCCGGCGATCACCACCACGTCGCCGGCGACCGCCCAAGCCACGGCGTGTTCGATTGCCGCGCGCCGGTCCCCGATCTCGACCACCTCCGCGTCGGTGCTGGCTTCGGCTGCGCCGGAGAGGATCTCGCGACGGATGGCGACCGGATCCTCGCTACGGGGGTTGTCGTCGGTGACAACCACGAGATCGGCCAATTCGGCGGCGACGCGTCCCATCTCGGCTCGCTTGCCGGGGTCACGGTCACCACCGGCGCCGAACACCACAGCCAGTCGACTGTCCGGGCGCCGCAACGTTCGCAGCACCTCGTGCAGCGCGCCCGGCTTGTGGGCGTAATCCACCAGTGCGAGGAAGTCCTGCCCGCGGTCGATCGGTTCGAGTCGCCCGGGAACCCGGGTGTGCCGCAGGCCCACCGACGCCTGCTCCGGGGAGACCCCGACGGCGTCCAGGACTGCCAGCGCGACAAGGCAATTGGCGATGTTGTAGTCGCCGGGCAACGCGATGCCCATCCGGTGGTGGACGCCGGCCGGGTCGACCGCGGTGAACTCCTGGACGTCGGCCCGCGCGGCGCGGGCCTCGGCCCGCCAATCGGCCGGGCGACCCGTGGCGCTGACCGTGACCGCCTTCCCCGCGCGGCGGGCTATCGCGCGGCCGGCATCGTCATCGACGCACACCACAGCGCGGCGGGCGCGCAGCGGCGAGGCCGGGTCGAACAACCGCGCCTTGGCCTCGAAGTAGTCCTGCATCGTCGCGTGGAAATCGAGGTGGTCGCGGGACAGGTTGGTAAAACCGCCGACCGCGAACCGAACGCCGTCGACACGCCCCAGGGTCAGCGCGTGGCTGGACACCTCCATCACCACGGTGTCGACTCCGCGCTCGGCCATCGCTGCGAGCAGGGCCTGCAGCGCGGGCGCCTCCGGCGTGGTCAGCAGGCTGGGAATGTCCTCGCCGTCGATGCGCAGACCGACGGTGCCGATCAGACCCACGGACCGTCCGGCGGCCCGCAGGCCCGCTTCGAGAAGGTAGCTGGTCGTGGTCTTGCCCGACGTGCCGGTGACCCCGACGACCGCGAGATGTTCGGACGGATGGCCGTACACGGTGGCGGCGACCTCGCCCAACACGCTGCGGGGCTGGGCGTGAACGAGGACCGGCAACGTGCTGGCCTCGCTACCCAGCTGCGCCAGTCCAGTCGCATCGGTGAGCACCGCGACGGCTCCGCTTTCTACCGCTTCGCGGTAGAAACTGGCGCCGTGTGTCGTCGCGCCGGGCAGGGCGGCGAACAGGTCACCGGGCCGGACGTCCTGGGCGCGCAGCGTCACACCGGTGATGGGAAGGTCCGGTTCCGCCCTGCCCTCGGCGAGAACCGCACCCACCTGGGCGGCCAGCGTCGACAGCGGAACGCCCGGGCAGGAAGTCGGACGCAGCGCAGCGGGCACGTCATCACCCTCCATCTGCAGATCAGCCTTGTCACCCTATCGAGCGGGCGCCGGGGGCCTCGTGGTCGGCGTAGGCGTGTCGGTTTCGCGCAGACGGCAGTCCGGTGTCGCGGCCACCGGCGCCCATGCCGGCCGCAGGCCGCAGCCGACCGTGTCCGACTGAGATCAGCTGGCCTGCAACAACAACGGCGGACCAGGATCCGGTGACAGCGGCACATCACCGCGCTGCAGCAACCAGCCCGCGATGTCGTGGAACAGCGGGGCCGCCGAGTGGCCCGGCGTACCGTCGGCGTTGCGCGCCGGGTTGTCCATCATGATGCCGATGACATATCGGGGATCGTCGACGGTGGCCATGCCGGCAAAGGTGATCCAGTAGACGTTGTCGTAATAGCAGCCGCACGCCGGGTTGATCTGCTGCGCGGTGCCGGTCTTACCCGCGATTTGGTAACCCTCGACCCCGGCCGCCGGCCCGGTCCCCTGCTGAACGCCCCGCGGGTCGCGCTGCACCACCGCACGCAGCATGTTACGCACGGTGCGCGCGGTCTCCGGCGACACCACCCGAACCCCTTCGGGGCGCGACTCTTCGGTGCGCGAGCCGTCGGCATTGACGGTGGACTTGACGATCCTCGGGGGCATCCGCACCCCATCGTTGGCGATCGCCTGATACATGCCGGTCATTTGCAGCAGGGTCATGGAAAGTCCCTGTCCGATAGGCAAGTTGGAAAACGAGCTGCCGGACCATTGCCCGATCGGCGGCACCAGGCCGGCGCTTTCACCGGGCAGTCCGACACCGGTGCGCTGACCGAGACCGAATTTCTCGACCATGTCGTAGAACCGCTGCGGTCCCACCCGCTGCGCGAGCATCAGCGTCCCGACGTTCGACGATTTGCCGAACACACCGGTGGTCGTATAGGGCGCGACGCCGTGCACCCAGGCATCGTGGATGGTGACCCCGCCCATGTTGATCGAACCCGGAACCTGCAACACCTCATCGGGATTGGACAGCCCGTACTCGATCACCGACGAGGCGGTGATGATCTTGTTCACCGAACCGGGTTCGAAAGGTGCGGACACCGCCGGGTTGCCCAGTTCCTTGTCGCCCTGGCGCCCGATGTCCTGGGCCGGGTCGAAGGTGTTGTCGTTGGCCATGGCCAGCACTTCGCCGGTTTTGGCGTCCATCACGACCGCCGAGACGTTGCGGGCGCCCGACACGTTTTTGGCCTGCTGCACCTGCTGCTGGACATAGAACTGGATATCGTCGTCGATGGTCAGCTGGATCGTCGAGCCGTTGACCGCGCGGTGCGCGTTGCGGTAACTACCCGGGATGACCACACCGTCGGAGCCGCGGTCGTAGGTGACCGAGCCGTCGGTGCCGGCGAGCTCGGCGTCCATGGAGTCTTCCAGGCCGAGCAGACCGTGCCCGTCCCAGCCGATTCCACCGACGACGTTTGCGGCCAGCGATCCGCCCGGATACTGACGCAGGTCCTGACGCTCGGCACCGACCTCCGGGAATTTCCGGGTGATGGCGGTGGCTACCGCCGGGTCGACGGCGCGGGCCAGGTAAACGAACGACTCGTCGCTGCGCAGCTTCTTCAACAGGGTGGCCTTGTCCGGCTTGTTGTTCAGCCGCGCCGCCACATCGTTGGCTATCTCGTTCAACCGCCGCTGCGGGTCAGGCGCACCACCGTTCTTCTGCTTGGCCTCGGTCAACTGCTTCAGAATGCGCTTGGGCTGAAAGGTCAGCGCGCGGGCCTCGATAGTGAACGCCAACTGGCTGTTCTTGCGGTCGACGATGCTACCGCGGATCGCTTTTTCGACGTCGGTGACCTTGAGCTGCCCGGCGGCCTCGGCGCGCAGGCCCGCGGCCTTGGGCACCTGAAGGTAGAACAGCTGGGCGCCCGCGATCAACAGCGCGAGGAAGATGACGCCGTTGCCGGCCCGGTGCCGGAAGACGAACGACGCGCCGCGGCTTCCAACCTCCACCGCCTGGCGGGTGCGACGCGCGCTCGCCGAACGGTCGGGAGCGCCGGCCTTGCCCCGAAATGGCTTGCGCAACTGAGTCGGCCGATTCATCGCGCGGGCCCGGGCGGCGTCACCGTCAGCGGGCCGAACTGCTCGCCGAGCAGCGGCCCGGCGGGGCCGGGGTGGTGCGGCATACCCGGCAAGTCGGCCGGCGACGACACCGCGGGTGGTAGCACCGGACCTGCCAACCCGGGGGCGGGCGGCACTCCCGGCATGGTCGGAATGCCCGGAAACACAGGTAGTCCGGGTACCGGTGCCGGTCCCGCGCCGGGCATCGGAAGCGGGCCGTCCGGCGACGGCAGATGCTGTGGCGACGGCAAATGTTGGGGTCCGAGCGTGGTCGCACCGTCGGGTGTGCGGACCAGCGCGTCGGGGCCGGCAGCCGGCGGAACCGCGGGTATGCCGGCGCCGGGCAGCACCAGTGCGGGCACTTCAACCGAATTGGCCGGCGGAAGTGGCGGGCCCGCTGGCTTCTCTTCGGGGAGTTTGCTGTTCAACGGCGGCGGCGGTACCCCCTGGGCCGGCTTCGGCGTCCCGACCACCACCCAGTTACCGGCGGGGTCTTGAACAAGATGTGCCGTGTCTCGGGTCGGGATCATGCCAAGGCCGCGAGCCGCCTCAGCCAACGCCGGTGCGGACTGCGCCTGCTGCACATCGCGCTCCAGCGCCTCCTTTTCCTCTTGCAGCAACTCGGTGCGCTGGCGGGCACTACCGAGCTGATAGGACCGCTCGGCGGCGTCGGTGGACAGCCACAACGTGAGACCGAGGCCGGCGCCGAGCGACCCGATGACGAACACGACGAACGGGACCTTCGCGGCCAGGGTGCGCGGGCGCAGGTCGATCGCGGCCAGCCGCGAGAGCAGACGCTCACGCAGCGGAGGCCGAATCACTTTCGGCGCTTTGGCTTTCCGCGCCTTTGCCCGCGCCTTGGCCTGGCTGGCGCTCTTGGCGCGGGCCGGTCGCTCGACCGGCCGCGCGACCGGCGAGGTCTGCGGCGCCGACCGCGACGTGCGCGGTTCCCGACCCGGTGCGGTCGGCTTTCCCCGACGCGGACGGCCAGGGCGCAGCGGCACCGGGTCGGCCACTCGGGAGGCGGCCGCCGAGCGGGGACGCCGTTCACCGGCGCGGGTCGGTTGCGCTGGGCGCTTGACTTTCATGAGCCTCCCTTCCTTGCTGCATCAGGCTTCGATCGGACCCGTTGGATGGCACGTAATCGCACTGCGGCGCTGCGCGGGTTTTGCGCGACCTCCGCGTCGTCGGCGCGTTCCGCACCGCGGGTGAGCAACCTGAATTGCGGAGCGTGGCCGGGCAATTCGACCGGCAGGTCTGACGGTGTACTCGACGTTGTCGCCGCGGCGAACACCCGCTTGACGATGCGGTCTTCCAGTGACTGGTAGGACATCACCACGATGCGGCCGTCAACGGCAACGGCATCGAGCGCGGCGGGCATGGCGTCGCGCAGCGCATCCAGCTCGCTGTTGACCGCGATGCGCAGGGCCTGGAATGTCCGCTTGGCCGGATGTCCCCCGGTCCGTCGGGCCGGTGCCGGAACCGCCTGGTAGATAACCTCAACCAGTTCGGCGGTCGAGGTGAACGGCGAGCGGGCGCGCCGGCGGACGATGTGCTTTGCGATGCGGCGGGCCAGCTTCTCCTCGCCAAAGCGGCGCAGAATGTCGGCCAGCGCGGCCTCGTCGTACGTGTTGAGAATTTCTGCGGCGGTCAGCGGCGACGTCGGATCCATCCGCATGTCCAGCGGTGCGTCCTGGGCATAGGAGAAGCCCCGCTCGGCGCGGTCGAGTTGCATCGACGAGACGCCGAGGTCGAAGAGCATCCCGTCGACGGATGCGGTTGGCCCGTAACCTGCTTGGCTAAGCGCCGCCTCGATCTCGTCATACCGGGTCTGCACCAGGGTGAGGCGGTCGGCGAACCGCGCGAGCCGCGCCCGGACGATGTCCAGAGCGGTCGGGTCGCGGTCGACACCGATCAGCCGCAGTCCGGGCAACTCAGCGAGAAAGCGCTCGGCATGGCCGCCGGCGCCGACAGTTCCATCGACAAGAACCGCGCCGGATCCATCGGCGTGGCGGCGGGTCAATGCGGGACGCAGCAATTCGAAGCAGCGGTCGAGCATCACCGACACATGGCCGAATCCACCAGTGGCTTCGGCCATGAGTGCACCTTCCCGAGGTGAGAAGTGTTGGACGGCAGGGCGCTTGTCGATACGGACGACTCGCTGCTCCCGGCTTCGCCGCGCTTGCGGTCGCGTGTCCGTGGCATCGAGGTCCCTGTCCGATGGCACGATCCTGGCGTCGGGGAAGTACGTCAGGATCGGTTCGGGCAGAGGCCACGTTGCACGGGCACGCGCCTCAGATAATGTCGCCGAGTGCTTCATCGCTGGCTGCGGAGAAGTTCTCTTCGTGAGTCTGTTGGTACTGCTGCCAGGCCGCGGCGTCCCAGATCTCCAGGTAGTCAATGGATCCGATGACGACGCAGTCCTTCGACAGACTTGCGTAGCGACGGTGGTCGGCCGACAACGTGATCCGGCCTTGCGCGTCCGGGTGCTGTTCGTCGGTCCCGGCGGCGAGGTTACGCAGAAACGCTCGCGCTTCGGGGTTGCTACGTGATGTCTGACTGGCTTTGCGCGCAAGTTCTTCGAACGCCTGTCGCGGGTAGACGGCGAGGCTGTGGTCCTGACTCTTGGTGACCATCAACCCCCCTGCCAACGCGTCGCGGAACTTGGCGGGCAATGTGAGTCGCCCTTTGTCGTCGAGTTTTGGCGTGTAGGTGCCGAGAAACATCTGGCCACCTCCATGCCTTTCGACTTCCGCCACGATACCCCACAATCCCCCACTTGGCTCCATTTAACGACACCAATGTCACCGGTCGGTGTCGTTTTCGCAGGTTCTTGGCTACTGCAGTGACCCCGGCAGAGTGGAGTCAGCAGCGATGTAACCGTAAGAAACATCCTCTGAACTCATGTTTTACTGGCAGTGGGGCGTAGTGGGGGGCTAGCGCGACTCAGGTCACCAATCGGGGGCCAGCGCGCACAAAAAAAGGACAGCCGGTTGGCTGCCCTTGTCGTTCGGAGCGCTACTGCTCGAAGCGGCGGCGGAAACGCTCTTCCATACGGCTGGTGAACGACCCGCCGGCGCCCTTGTTGCGGCGCTGACGCGCTGCGGCCGACGGTCCGGGACGCTCTCCCCGACCGCCCAACCGCGGACCGGTGATGGCAAACATGA
>NZ_JBYCLD010000127.1:0-7861 GCF_057473725.1 Mycobacterium sp. TH-M11
CCAGCTCGCCGAGCGTCTACCCGACATTTGCCGCGCATTGTGGTGCGTGCGAGTTCAGCGCACCGTGCTCGGCGCTCACCGCGGGAGTTGATGCAGAACCATTGCTGGAAGCCGACTTTCGACGACCGCCCGACCAACAACCCAAGCCGCAACTGGGCCAGTCGACATGGGGCTTCGGACGCGGCGCCGCACCACCACGATGGTGAAAGTCCCGATGCCCGCTTGGATGCTCGAACGTCAGACGTCGAGCCCGATGTCGAGCACCCGCACCGAGTGCGTGAGCGCCCCGACCGCGAGGTAATCGACACCAGTGCGGGCGTACTCGGCCGCAGTGTCCAGCGAAAGCCCGCCGGAGGACTCGAGCTTGGTGCCCGGTGCCCGGGCATCGCGGCGTTGTACGGCGATCTGCGTCTGCCAGGCCGGGAAATTGTCGAGCAACACCAACTCGGGGTTCTCCACGAGAATGTCGTCAAGCTGCTCGAGGGAGTCGACCTCGACTTCGCACGGCAGATCCGGCGCGGCCGCCCGCACCGCTTGCAAGGCGCCCACTACCGATCCCACGGCGGCGACGTGGTTGTCCTTGATCAGCGCCGCATCACCCAGCCCGAGCCGGTGGTTCACCCCGCCGCCGACACGCACCGCGTACTTCTGCAGGGTTCGCAGCCCGGGCAGCGTTTTGCGGGTGTCACGGATCTTGGCCTTGGTGCCGTCCACCGCGGCCACCCACGCCGCGGTCGCGGTGGCGATCCCGGACAGGTGGCAGACCAGATTCAGCAGGGTCCGTTCGGCGGTCAGCAGACCGTGCATCGGCGCGTCCACCGTCAACGCCGAATCCCCGGGCTGCAAGCGCGCTCCGTCGTCGACGCGGTTGACGATGCGGTAGCCATCCGGGCCCAGCACTTCGTCGAGAACGAGCAGCGCAACGTCCACCCCGGCGATCACCCCGGGTTCGCGGCAGATCAGCGACGCGATGGCGGTCGCGCCGTCGGGAACCGTTGCCGCTGTGGTGATATCGGGCCCGTATCGCAGGTCCTCCTCGAGCGCGCGGGCGATCGTGGCGCGAGCCTCGCGCAGCTCGCTGTCGGACAGGCTCACGGCGCCGCTCCTCCTCATCGCTGCGCTCTGCATCGTCGCCGGCGGCGCATCAGCTGACCGCCGCCAGCTCTTCAACCCGCGGGCTGCAGTCGGCGGCCAACCGGACGACAAGGCTGCGGGCGGGCGCCGGGGTCGGGTCCGGGTATTCGGCCCGGTGGTGACAGCCTCGGCTTTCCTCGCGGGCCAGCGCGGCGGACGTGACCGCGCGCGCGGCAACAGTCAGGGCGGCGTCTTCCAGGCCGGTGCGCGTCGTGACCACACCGGCCACCGTCTCTGACAGGGTGTCGGCCAACCGGCGCAGCCCCTCGGCGTCGCGGACCACCGAGGCGCCGCGGGTCATCGCCCGCTGCAACTCGTCACGGGCCAGCGCGCCGCAGTCGGCCGGCGCGATGGCCGTCGCGCGGACCCGGCCCCGCAACCCGGCATGCTCGGCGGCGGCCCGTCCGGCTCGACCACCGACGACCAGTCCTTCCAGCAGGCTGTTGGAGGCCAGCCGGTTGGCCCCGTGCATACCGGTCCGGGCCACCTCGCCGGCGGCGAACAGCCCCGGCAGTTCGGTGCGGCCGTAGACGTCGGTGACCACGCCCCCGCAGCTGTAGTGCGCACCGGGGGCCACCGGGATCGGCTGACGAACGGGGTCGATGCCCGCCGCCTTGCAGGCCGCGGCAACCGTCGGAAAGCGCCGCCCGAAGTCCTCGATACCGCGGGCGTCGAGGAATACGCAGTCGTCGCCGAGGGCTCGCAGCCGGGCGTCGATAGCGCCGGCCACCACGTCGCGTGGCGCCAGGTCGCCCATTGGATGCACACCTGCTGTCACCGAATTACCTTGGCTGTCGACCAAAGTCGCGCCCTCACCGCGAATCGCTTCGGTCACCAGCGGCCGGCGGCGGCCCATGCGGCCGTCAAAGAGCATCGTCGGGTGGAACTGGATGAACTCGATGTCGCTCACCGTGGCGCCGGCCCACAGCGCCAGCGCGATGCCGTCGCCGGTAGAGCCCTTGGGGTTGGTGGTTGCGCCGTAGAGTTGGCCGAGACCTCCGGTGGCCAGGATCACCGACGGCGCGTGCACGATCCCGACGCCTCGCCGATCTGCCACCAGCACACCGGTGATCGCAGCCGTTCCCGACGTGGTGTCGGTCAGCAACCGCAGCGCGACGTGCTTGATCCGGATGTCCAGCGTGGCGGCGGCATGGTCGAGGGCGCGCTGCACCTCGGCCCCGGTGGCGTCGCCGCCGGCGTGCACGATGCGCCGACGCGAGTGCCCGCCTTCACGGCCGAGCGCCCAGCCGCCGGCCGCAGCCTCGTCGAATCGTGCTCCGTGGCTGACTAATTCGGAGACCGCCCGATAACCGTCACTGACGATCGATGTCACCGCATCGGTGTCGCACAATCCGGCGCCGGCCGCGAGGGTGTCCGCTACGTGCGCGTCGACCGAGTCGTCATTGTGCGGCAGCACCACGGCAATGCCGCCCTGGGCGTAGTGGGTCGCGGTCACGCCCGGCTTGCGGGCCGCCTTGCTGAGCACGATCACCCGCCGGCCCGCCCGGTGGGCGACCAGCGCGGCAGCCAATCCGCCCACACCCGTGCCGATGACGACGACGTCGGCGTGCTCTTCCCAGACCGGGTGGCTGCTCATTCGCCACCGCCGGGCTGGCCGATGGCGATCATCCGCTGCACGCTCTGGCGCGCCCGCTGAGCGGTGTGGGTATCGACGTGAACTTCGTCGGCGCCCTCGACCAGGCAGCGCAGCAGCGCCGCGGGGGTGATCATCTTCATGTACTTGCACGAGGCACGGTCGTTGACCGCTTGGAAGTCGGTGTCCGGCGCGGCGTTACGCAACTGATAGAGCATGCCGACCTCCGTCGCGACCAGTACCTGACGGGCCCGGGTCTCGCGCGCGGCGTCGAGCATGCCGCCGGTCGACAGGATCTTGACCCGGTCTGCCGGGAATGCGCCCTCGCCGGCCAGGTACAGCGCCGAGGTCGCGCAACCGCACTCGGGATGGACGAACAACTCGGCGTCCGGGTGCGTGCGGGCCTGCTCGGCGAGCTCGTCGCCGTTGATGCCGGCGTGTACATGGCATTCACCGGCCCAGACGTGCAGGTTGTCGCGGCCCGTCATCCGTCGCACGTGCGCGCCGAGGAACTGATCGGGGCAGAACAGCACCTCACGGTCGGCGTCGATCGAGGCGACAACGTCGACGGCGTTCGACGAGGTGCAGCAGATGTCGGTCAGCGCCTTCACCGCGGCGGTGGTGTTGACGTAGGAGACGACGGCCGCTCCCGGGTGCTCGGCCTTCCAGGCCTGCAGGTCCTCGGGTGTGATCGAGTCGGCCAGCGAGCAGCCGGCTCGCTGGTCAGGAATGAGCACGGTCTTGTCGGGGCTCAGTATTTTCGCGGTCTCGGCCATGAAGTGCACGCCGCAGAACACGATGGTGTCCTCGGATGCCTCGGCTGCCACCCGGGACAGCGCGAGCGAGTCGCCCACGTGGTCGGCGACATCCTGGATGGCCGGCAGCTGATAGTTGTGCGCCAGAATCGTGGCGTTGCGCAGCTGGGCCAGCCGACGAATATCGGCCGCCCATTGCTCGTCGCCCTCGATACCACCGAACCCGTTGGGAGAGTTGGTAATTCCAGAGGTCAAATCGTTCGCCAGGCCAGCATCCAGTCCGTTTGACCGCAAATCGGTGCGATTCACGACTGCCATAGTCGGTCCTTTCGCCTCCGAGTACAGGTTTTCGACTTATGATCGAAAACATGGCTAATGGTAGCACCGCGCACGAAGTGCTCGCTGTCGTATTCCAGGTTCGCGGGCTCGGGGCAGACCCGAAGACGCAAAAACCCGAGCTCAACGTCCTGCTGTGGCAGCGAGCCCGGGCTCCGCAGCGCGGTGCGTGGTCGCTGCCCGGCGGGCGGCTACGCCACGACGAGGACATGACAACGTCGGTGCGACGTCAGCTCGCCGAGAAGGTCGACCTACAGGAAGTCGCGCACCTGGAGCAGCTCGCGGTGTTCTCCGAGCCAGACCGGCTGCCCGGCACCCGGACGATCGCCTCGACGTTTCTGGGTCTGGTTCCCTCCCCCGCCGTCCCGGAGCTGCCATCCGACACCCGTTGGCACCCGGTCACCGCGCTGCCGACGATGGCGTTCGATCACGGCCCGATGGTCGCCCATGCCCGAACCCGACTGGCGGCGAAGATGTCCTACACCAACATCGGGTTCGCCTTGGCGCCAACCGAATTCGCCATGTCAACACTGCGTGACATCTACGGCGCCACGTTGGGTCATCAGGTGGATACCACCAACCTGCAGCGGGTGCTGGCCCGCCGCGGCGTGATCACGGCGACCGGCACCGTCGCGCAGTCCGGCCGGAGCGGCGGCCGACCGGCGGCGTTCTACCGCTTCGCCGATGCACAGCTACGGGTCACCGACGAATTCGCCGCGCTGCGCCCGCCCGGCTCGGTGTAAGACGGGCGACTCACCGGCGGGCCGACTGGATTCTTAATACCTTCTTAGGCAACAATGCCCCGATGGACATTGGCAACCTTGCGACCGCTACCGGCGCCGAGTGGATCGGACGTGCGCCGCACGAAGAACTGCAGGCCAAGGTCCGACCGCAGCTGCCGACCGAGGACCCGTTCTACCAGCCGCCACCCGGTTACCAGCACGCCACACCCGGCACCGTCCTGCGTTCGCGCGACGTTGAGCTGGCGTTTCTCGGGCTGATCCCGCAACCGGCGATGGCCACCCAGCTGCTGTACCGGAGCACCGATATGAATGGCCAGCCCGAGGCGACCGCGACCACGGTGATCGTCCCCGCCGATGCCAGTCCTGACCGCCCCTGCCCGCTGCTGTCCTACCAGTGCGCGATCGACGCAGTATCGTCGCGCTGCTTCCCGTCCTACGCGCTGCGCCGCCGCGCCAACGCGCTGGGATCGTTGGCTCAGCTGGAATTTTTGCTGATCTCCGCCGCGCTGGCCGAGGGCTGGGCGGTGTCGATCCCCGACCACGAAGGCCGCACCGGCATGTGGGGTGCGCCGTTCGAACCCGGCTACTTCATTCTGGACGGCATCCGGGCCGCGCTGGGCGCCGAACGCCTGGGACTGTCCCGCACGGCTCCGGTGGCGCTGTGGGGGTACTCCGGCGGTGGGCTGGCGACCGGTTGGGCCGCCGAGCTGTGTGCCGACTACGCACCCGAGCTGGACATCGTCGGCGCGGTCCTCGGGTCACCCGTCGGCGACCTCGGCCACACCTTCCGCCGGCTCAACGGCAGCTTCTTGTCCGGTCTGCCCGCGATGGTGGTGGCCGCGCTGGTGCACATCTATCCCGAGCTGAACCGGGTGATCGACGAGCACGCCAGTGACGAGGGTCGCGCCCTGCTGCGACGGCTGGAGAGCATGACGACGGTCGGCGCGGTGATCCGGATGGTCAAGAAGGACTTGGGCAATTATCTCGACCGGCCGCTGGAAGAAATTTTGACGATGCCCGAGGTTCAGCACGTCTTCGACAGCATCAGGCTGGGCGCCAAGGTGCCCACGCCGCCGGTGTTGATCGTGCAGGCAGTGCACGACTACCTGATCGACGTCGAAGACATCGACCGGCTGGCCGACGCCTACTCGGCCGGCGGCGCCAATGTCACCTACCACCGCGACGCGTTCAACGAGCACTTGCTGCTGCACCCGCTGTCGGCGCCGATGGCGCTGCGCTGGCTGCAGGACCGTTTTGCGCGTAGGCCGCTGACCGATCACCTGATCCGCACGACATGGCCGACGATGTTCAACCCGATGACCTACGTCGGGATGGCGCGACTGGGCGTGATCGCGGCCAAAGTCATCACCGGGAAGTCGGTGCACCGCCGTCCGCTGTGACGGCGTCGGCGGCACCTTCTGTCCGCGGGTGAATCGACTCACCGGGCGGAAAGCCGCCGAGGTCGTCGCGCGCGGTCGCTGCGACCGGCACCGCGTACACCAGTGCCGCGGTGGCCGAAGGCAGCAGCAGTGTGCAAGCCATCTCCAGCCACGACGGGCCGAAGAACACCGGCGCCGCCTGCGTGAAGTAGTGCAGCTGATCGACACTCAGCGGGATTGCAGCGAAATCGACTGTGCCATAACGGAAGTGGGCCGCCAATACGCCCACGCCGGTCGCGACACCGGCCGCGACCAGCATGCCGCTGCACAGTGCCACGACCATCCCCGGTCCGCGGTGCGCCCGCCACTGCCACACGAGCACCGCCGCGACCGCGGCGACCACATTGAGCAGCCCCAGCATCAGGAACGCGGCGACGAAGAAGTGATCAGATTCCGGCCCCAGGTATTCGTGGAGCCGCTCCCCGCTGTGGGTCAACACCAGCACGCCCCGGACCGGCGGCGCGAGCCACGCCCACAGGGCGCCGACGAGCACGCCGACCGGCACCAAACCCGCGGCGACCGTGAGCGCCGCCCGTCGTCGAGAAATCCGCGGGCCCGGCCGCATGTCCGTCATCGGAGCGGCTCGAGTTCGGCGGAATCGACCAACCCGTGCCGCGAGCATTTGGCCCACCAGCCGTCGGGCCGTACCTGCACCACCATCCGGCGGCCACACTCGGCGCAGAACCGGGGCGGCTCCAGGCCCAACCGCGCCGCGGTCGGAATAGCGGCACCCTCCGCGGACGGCTTACCCGTGTAGATGTTGTAGACGCCGGCGCTGAGCGGGGCGGGCAGATCGCGGACCATCACGCGCTACAGGCTGGCGTTGAGCGCCTTGATGGGCATCTGCAGGTCGTCGAGCAACTCCAGGTCAGCTTCGGCGGGACGCCCCAGCGTGGTCAGGTAGTTGCCGACGATCACCGCGTTGATGCCGCCCAAGATGCCTTGCTTGGCGCCCAGGTCACCCAGGGTGATCTCGCGGCCACCGGCGAACCGCAGCATGGTGCGCGGCAGCGCCAACCGGAAGGCGGCCACCGCCTTGAGCGCTTCGCCGGCCGGCAGCACCTCGAGGTCGCCGAACGGCGTGCCAGGTCGCGGGTTGAGGAAGTTCAGCGGCACCTCGTCGGGGTCGAGCTCGGCCAGGTTGGCGGCGAACTCGGCGCGCTGCTCGACGGTTTCGCCCATGCCGAGGATGCCGCCGCTGCACACCTCCATGCCGGCCGCACGCACCATCGACAGCGTCTCCCAGCGCTCTTCCCAGCTGTGCGTGGTGACGACGTCGGGGAAGAACGAACGGGCGGTCTCCAGGTTGTGGTTGTAGCGGTGCACGCCCATCGCGGCGAGCCGATCCACCTGGTCGGCGGTCAACATGCCCAGCGAACAGGCGATCTGGATGTCCACGGCGTCACGGATCGCTTCGATGCCCGCTGCCACCTGCGCCAGCAGCCGCTCGTCGGGTCCTCGCACCGCGGCGACGATGCAGAACTCGGTAGCGCCGGACTTCGCGGTCTGCTTGGCCGCCTCGACCAGGCTGGGGATGTCCAGCCAGGCGCTGCGCACCGGCGAAGCGAACAACCCCGACTGAGAGCAGAAGTGACAATCCTCAGGGCAGCCACCGGTTTTCAGGCTGATGATGCCCTCGACCTCGACCTCGGGGCCGCAATGGGCCATCCGGACCTCGTGCGCCAGGGCCAGCAGCTCTTCGAGGCGGTCGTCGGGCAGCTGCAGCACTTCGAGCACCTGCTGCTGGCTCAGCCCTTCGCCGTGCTCCAGCACCTGCCGGCGAGCCACCGCCAGAATGTCGGTGCTGTCGGTGTCGGATATCGGCCGAGTCGCCGCCTGAGTCACCAGCTACTCCTTAGG
>NZ_JBYCLD010000128.1:0-9963 GCF_057473725.1 Mycobacterium sp. TH-M11
CGCGACGGCCTGCATGTGTTGGGCCAGGCGCCAACCGGGCCGGCGCGGGTCAACCTGGTGCTGGCGATCTTGCGGGCGGCCCAGGTCTGGGGCGGCAAAGACCATGCCGTCCCGGGACTGCGCACCGCGCTCGGCCTCAAGGAGGGCGCCGAGCTCACCGCGGTGGACGACGTCGAGAACCAGGCCCGCGCACTCGTCGAGGCGATGGAAGCCGCCGGCTGGGATGCCGGGGTCGTCGACACGCTGCACGAGGCGCCGGACGTGCGGGCATCGCTGCGCTTCGCCGCGACCGAGGTGGTACCGCGACTGGCCGGCACCGCGGGTGAGATCGACGCTGTCATGGCCGCTTTGGCAGGCGGCTTCGTGCGGCCCGGCCCCTCCGGATCGCCGTTGCGCGGTCTGGTCAACGTGCTACCGACCGGCCGCAACTTCTACACCGTGGACCCCCGGGCGGTGCCATCGCGGCTGGCCTGGCAGACCGGCCAGGCGATGGCCGAGTCGCTGCTGCAGCGCTACCTCGGCGACACCGGCAGCTACCCCGAGTCGGTCGGGCTGTCGGTGTGGGGCACCAGCGCGATGCGCACCTCGGGCGACGACATCGCCGAAGTGCTTGCGCTGCTGGGTGTTCGGCCAGAGTGGGACGAGGCGTCGCGACGGGTCAGCCGGTTGGAAGTGATCCCGCTGGACGAACTGGGCCGGCCCCGCATCGACGTGACGGTCCGCATCTCCGGGTTCTTCCGCGACGCCTTCCCACACGTGGTGATGATGCTCGACGACGCGGTGCAGATGGTGGCGCTGCTCGACGAACCCGACGCTGACAACTACGTGGCCGCCCACGCCCGCGCCGACCTCGCCGACCACGGCGATCAACGACGCGCCACCACAAGGGTTTTCGGCTCGAAACCGGGCTCCTACGGCGCGGGCATCCTGCAGGTGGTCGAAGCGGGCACTTGGCGTGACGACAAGGATCTGGCCGAGGTGTACACGGCGTGGGGCGGGTTCGCCTACGGTCGCGGGCTCGACGGCGCCGCCGCAGCCGATGACATGCGCACCAACTACAAGCGAATCAAGGTGGCGGCCAAGAACATCGACACCCGCGAACACGACATCGCCGACAGCGACGACTACTTCCAGTACCACGGCGGGATGATCGCGACGATCCGCGCGTTGACCGGGTCGGATCCCAAGGCCTACGTGGGCGACTCGACCACGCCCGACGCGGTGCGCACCCGCAGCCTGGCCGAGGAAACCGCGCGGGTGTTTCGCGCGCGGGTGGTCAACCCGCGGTGGATCTCGGCGATGCGCCGGCACGGCTACAAGGGCGCCTTCGAACTCGCCGCCACCGTCGACTACCTCTTCGGCTTCGACGCCACCGCGGGCGTCGTGGCGGACTGGATGTATGAAAAGCTGGCCCAATCTTACGTTCTCGACCCGCAGACCCGGGAATTCCTGGACACGTCCAACCCGTGGGCCTTGCACGGCATGGTCGAACGTCTGCAGGAGGCCGCCGACCGTGGCCTGTGGGCCGATCCATCACCGGAGACACTGGCCGCGCTGCGGCAGGCCTACCTGGAGGTCGAAGGCGACATCGAGGACCGCGCCGGTGCCTGAGCCAGTCCGGGTTCGAATCCTGGGGGTCGGCATGGGGCCCCAGCACGTCACGCCGGAGGTAGCCGAGGCGCTGCGGTCGGTCGATTACGTGCTGGCCTCGATCAAAGGTGCCGACGACGAACTCCTGGCGCTGCGCTGGGCGATCATCGAGGCGCACACCGATGGGTCGGTAGACGTTGTGGCGGTGCGTGATCCGGAGCGGGATCGATCGACCGGCCTGACCGATCAGGGCTATCAGCGTGCGGTAGCCGACTGGCACGACGCGCGCGCCAAGGCCTACGCCGACGTGCTGCGTGCGCGCGGTGGCACCGCGGCTTTCCTGGTGTTGGGTGACCCGTCGCTGTACGACTCGACCATCCGCGTGGTCGAGAAGATCCAGAAGCTGGGCGTGCCGGTCGAATTCGACGTCTTGCCCGGAATCAGTGCCCCGCAACTGCTCGCCGCCCGTCATCGCATCGTCTTGCACGAGGTCGGCCGCCCGGTGCACGTCACCACCGGCCGCCTGCTGCAGGACGCCGTCGCGGCCGGGCAGGACAACATCGTCGCGATGCTGAATCCGCCACCGGATCGCCTCGACCTCACCGGCCTGGACGACTGGTCGGTGTGGTGGGCGGCCAATCTCGGCGCTACCGGTGAGCGCCTGGTGTCGGGGCGGGTCGGCGACGTCGCGGGGCGGATCGCCGAGGCCCGCTCGCAGGCCCGCACCGAAGCCGGCTTCGTGATGGATATTTACCTTTTGCGGCGGCACTGATGCGGGTGCTGCTGCTGGGCGGGACGTCGGAAGCCCGCGCGCTGGCGGCCCGCTTGGTCGACGACGGTGTCGACGTGACGAGCTCGCTGGCCGGCCGGGTCGCCCGGCCGCGACTGCCGCAGGGCCGGGTGCGGGTCGGCGGATTCGGCGGTGTCGACGGGCTGCGAAAAGCACTGGCGGACTTCGACGTCGTGCTCGACGCCACCCATCCCTTCTCGGCGACCATCTCGGCCAACGCCGTGCGCGCCTGCGCCGATGCGTCCGTGCCCTTGCTGCGGCTGCAACGCCCCGGCTGGGCCGACCGGGCCACGCCGTCCTGGCATTGGGTCAGCTCGCACGGCGAGGCCGCCGACGAGGCGCGACGGCTGGGCGTCCGGCCGGTGCTGACCGTCGGTCGCCAGCAGCTCGCGGCGTTCGTCGGGTCGCTCGAGTCGCACGCGGTGCTGGCGCGCGTCGTCGACGACCCGGACGTGGCGTTGCCGCTGGCCTGGCAGCTGGTCCACGATCGCGGGCCCTACACCTTGGCTGCCGAGTTGACGTTGCTACGTGAGCATCGCGCGGATGTGTTGGTCACCAAGGACTCCGGCGGTGAGTACACCTGGCCGAAGATGCAGGCCGCCGACGAGCTGGGCATCCCGGTCGTCATCGTGCGCCGGCCCGCGGAGTCGCCCGGCGTGGCGGTGGTGTCCGATGTCGAGGCTGCCGTTGAATGGCTACGCGCGCAATGTAACTCGCCGCGGCCGGTCCCATAAGGTGGCTGGTGTCGGCTGGTCGTCCGGTTGCCGCTTTCGGGCTACTGGCGTCGAGTGTGCACTGACGGCTTCGAGTGTGCGCAAGGGGCGGGATTTTCGGCCTTTTCCCGCCCACGATGCACGCTCGACGCCCACGATGCACACTCGATTGTTCGGGGGCATTCAGAGCGAACGGGTCGGTGGTGTTGGCCGGTCGCCATCGGATTGTCCAGCCGGGAACGCAGTTCTTGCCACGCCACCGCGGTAGTGGCCAGGGCCTGCCGACATAGCGCCGCCAGCCCTTCACCGCTTCACTGGTCGCGAATCGAAGCTCCCACTCGGCGGCCGTGCCAGCTGGCGGTGCGACTCGATCACCACGTTCGGGCGCCAATCCGTTACCCGCGGCTGGGCTTTGGAACTCGCCCGAAGTCGCCGACGCTGGGCCCGCTGAGCACCGCAGTCAACTCGGGGTCAGCCAGTACCTCCGCGGTATGTCGCCAGCTATCAATCACCTGTACCGCCGGCGCCGGATTCTGCACCGCTGCCGTTGAAGTCGCTACGCAGGCGTGGTGGCAAACGGCGGCAGCAGGTCCTTGAACATGGGGAAATGGCGCACATTGAGGGTTGCCAACTCGAGGCCCTTGACGTCGGCGGTCGCTGCGACGAAGTAGTCGCCGAGGCCGATACCGTTGTGGCTGCTGCGATATCGGCGCATCATCTCGCCCGCGCGACGGGCAATGACCTCGGTCGCGGGTTCAGCGCGAAATACTGTCAACAATCGCCATACCTCTCGACGCTCGGCTGATCGCATTCCACCGATCAGCTCGGTGACCGACACCACGCTAATCGCGAGAGGTCCGCGCTTTCGGGCACCGGTGAGCCAGTCTCGGGCGGCGTCGACACCGCGCAGATGTGCGATCAACACATCGGAATCGACGAGAATCACGATGAGCGGCGCCAGATGCGCGCCAGGTGGTCCTCGCGACCGCTCTGGCCGCGCAGCGGCACCTCGATGTCAGCCAGCGCACCGAACGATTCCTCGATTGCTTCAAGGTCCGAGGCGAGGCTGTCGTCGGCATTGGCAAGAACGCGATTCAGCAGTTGGCGGATCAGTTCGGCGCGTGACACGCCCTCTTGTGTTGCCAGCCGGTCGAGGGTCGTCGTCTGCTCCTCATCGAGGTAGATGTTCGTCCGCTTCATACACCACATCATACATCACATAGGTGGTTCCAGGCCCTGCGCGGTGCTGCCCAGAGGCCGGTGGCACGCGGCGTGAAAGCCAAGCCGCCTGGTCTCAGACCTGGCCCACGGAGCCACGGTGTTGGGCACAGCCGATACAGCTGATCTGAGCGCCCGGCAAGTCGATGTGCTGACCGGGCAAGAGGGTTGACGACCTGCTGGTCGGCATGTTCCGCGACGGCTCCCTGCCGGTACTGCCGCTCGTACCCTCGCCGCAGCGCGAGATCGTATCGATCAATGCTATCCTCGCCGACGTCAACGCCAAAGGCGGTACCGGCACCGGGTTTTCACCAGTTCCGAGCTGAACTGAGTGTGACGGACAGCCTCCAGTTGCGGCGACAAGTCAGAGCTGACTGCTGCGCTCGCGCAGGCAGTCGGACAGGTGGTCGGCGATACCGTCGGCGTGGCGTAGCAACCGGTCGATGAGCTCACGCAGCTCGGCGATATGGCTGAGCTGTGCCGCGCGACCCATCGGCAAGATCTTGCCGTGAACATGCAGAGCCCGTCAAATAAACTGTGCGGCATTAAAGTCCATGCCATGCTTCCCCAGATACAGCACCGTGCGTCAAGGCCGTGTGCAGTCGGCGTACCCATGCACGGCGCGCGCGAACCGTTGCGCCAGCGCGGGGTTGCCAGCCCAGTGCGTGTGCAGGTAGGCGGCGTGCAGCGTCGGGGTGGCGAAGCCGTCGGGCCCGGCAGGTAGGCGCCACGCCGACCGGCCGTCCAGGCCGACGGAAGTGATTGCGGTGCGGTGGAATTCGTGTCCGGTGACCTTCACCCCCGCTTCGGCGAGCAGTGAGTCCGCCGGGCTGGTGGCGCTGCGGTAGCCGAGAGTGAGTCGCGGCGTCATCGCCGCATCGGCGGGCACCGCACCGACCATCGGTACGCCGTCGAGCGACCGGCACAGGTAGAGCAGCCCGGCACACTCGGCGACAGTCGGGATTCCTGCGGCGATGACGGACCGCAATTGCGCTATCAGGCAACGATTCTCGGCCAGTTCGACGGCATGCACCTCGGGGAATCCGCCGCCGAGATAGATGCCCGCCGTCCCAGTAGGCAGGGTCGCGTCCACCAGCGGGTCGAATTCGACGACGTCGCAGCCGGCGGCGCGTAGCAGTTCTTCGGTTTCGGCGTAGCGGAAGGTGAAGGCGCGTCCGCCGGCCATCGCGATCACCGGGCGCTTTGCCGAGAGTGGTTGGATTTCGTGTGCGGTATCCCACGAGTTGCCGCACAGCGTTGCAGCTTTACGGCCCAACTCCAGCACCCGATCGAGATCGACATGCGCGGCAACCACTTCCGCCATCCGCTTGAGGGTCTGGGCCGACTCGGCACGCTCCGCGGCGGGAACCAGACCCAAATGACGTGACGGCGTCTCGATGCTGTCGTCGCGAGGCAGGACACCGAGCACCGGAATACCGGTGGGCGTCAGCGCGTCCCGTACCTCCTCGGCGTGCCGCGCGCTACCCGCCTTGTTGAGAATGACGCCCGCGATGCGGACCGACGGGTCGAACGCGGCCAGCCCGGCGATCACCGCCGCGTGGGTCCGCGACGCGTGCGAAATGTCGACCACCAGCAGCACCGGGGATTTCGTCAGCGTGGCGACGTGCGCGGTGGACGCCTCCCCTGCGGTACCCAACCGGCCGTCGAAAAGCCCCATCACGCCCTCGATCACGGCGACATCGGCCGCCCGTGCACCGTGCAGCAACAGCGGGACGATCCGCTGTTCGCCGACCAGGAACGGATCGAGGTTGCGGCCCGGCCGAGCGGTGGCCAGCGCGTGGTAACCGGGGTCGATGAAGTCAGGACCCACCTTGTGACCGGATACCGTCAGCCCGCGTGCAGCCAGGGCAGCCATCAATCCAGTTGCGACAGTAGTTTTTCCGTGTCCGGATCCCGGCGCGGCGACCACGATGCGGGGCAGAGCGGCTACCACTCGATGCCCCGCTGACCTTTCTGGCCGGCGTCCATCGGATGCTTGACGTTGGTCATCTCGGTGACCAGGTCGGCGATCTCGACCAGCCCGGGGTCGGCATTTCGGCCGGTGATCACGACGTGCTGGTGGCCCGGCCGGTTCGCGAGAGTCTGCACGACATCGTCGATGTCGACCCAGCCCCACGTGATCGGATAGGTGAATTCGTCGAGCACGTAAAGGTCGTGCGTCTGGGCGGCGATCCGCCGTTTGATCTCCGCCCACCCGGCCGCGGCATCCTGGGCGTGGTCGACCTCGGTGCCGGCCTTCCGGCTCCATGACCAACCCGACCCCATCTTGTGCCATTCCACGGGACCACCCTCGCCGGTCTCGGTGTGCAGCGCACCCAGTCGCTCCAGCACGGTCTGCTCACCGATGCGCCACTTGGCCGACTTGACAAACTGGAACACCCCGATGCGGAACCCCTGGTTCCAGCCACGCAGCGCCAATCCGAAGGCAGCGGTGGACTTTCCCTTGCCGTTGCCGGTGTGCACCATCAGCAGCGGCCGGTTACGGCGCTGCCTCGTCGTCAGCGTGTCATCGGGTACGACCGAGACCCGGCCCTGCGGCATCAGGCGGCCCCGGGAGTTGTGGCACCGCGGACGATGTCGGCCAGCGCGTGTGCGCTGACATGCGCAAGCGGCACATGCTCGGCGTCCAGATGCTGGGCCAAGGTCGCAGCCAAACCCATTCGCATGCGCCCGGTTTCGCAGTCGACGACGATGCTGTCGACCCGGTCGTGCGCCAGCAGCGCGGCGGCCTGCTGGGCCCGCCCGATGGGATCGGGTCCCGACGTCGCCCGGCCGTCGGTGACGACGACGAGCAGTGGCCGCCTGCTCGGATCGCGCAGCCGTTCCCGCCGCACCACCTCGGCCGCCTTCATTAACCCCTCGGCGAGCGGTGTCCGCCCGCCGGCCGGCAGGTCGTCCAGACGCTTGGCCGCGATGTCTACCGAACCGGTTGGTGGAAGAGCGATCTCGGCCGCCCGGTCGCGGAAGGTGACGACACCGACCCGGTCACGTCGCCGGTAGGCGTCGAGCAGCAACGACAGGATGGCCGTCTTGACCTGCTGCATGCGCCTCCGGGCGGCCATCGACCCGGAGGTGTCGACGACGAACACCACCAGGTTGGCCTCGCGGCCCTCCCGCACGGCACCCCGAAGATCGTTGCCCTGCAAGAGCAGTCGACCACCGCGGCGGCCGCGTGCGGCTTGATGCGGTGCGGCGGCCCGCATCGTCTCGACGAGATGGATGCCCGACTCGGCGTGCGGGCTGGCGCCGGTGCGGCGACCCGTCGTCGTCCGGGCCCGGCTACGCCGTCCGGCGTGCCCGTCCCCTACTCCGCTGACCGTGAAAAGCTTTGTCCGATAGGGCTCACCCGCAGCGACGGGTGGCGCCAATGCCGGGCCCTGTTGGCCGCCGGCGGTATTCGGCTCGGGATCGCCCTGCCCGCCGCCCGGGTCGTCGGGGTCGGTGTCGGGATCCGGGCCGGGGTCGGTGTCGGGTGGCAGCAGGTCGTCAAGCTCGTCGTCGCCGAGACCGGGCGCGTCGAACGGATTGCGCCGACGGCGATGCGGCAGTGCGAGTTTGGCGGCGGCGCGCAGGTCGTCGATGTTGGGGTGTTCGCGGCCGTGCCAGGCGGCGTGGGCCGCGGCGGCGCGCGCCATCACGATGTCGGCCCGCATCCCGTCAACGCCGGCGGCCGCGCAGACTTCGGCGATCTGCAGCAGTGCGGCGTCGGTGAGCTGAATCCCGGGCCGCATCGCTCTCGCGTGCTGGATCCGATTGCGCAGCCGCTCTTCGGCATTCGCATACCGCGCGCAGAAGGCCTGCGGGTCGGCGTCGAACTGCAGTCGCCGGCGCACGACTTCGGCGCGCTGCGCCGGGTCACGCGGAGCGGCAACCTCGACGGTGAGGCCGAAGCGGTCGAGCAGTTGGGGCCGAAGCTCGCCCTCTTCGGGGTTCATCGTGCCGACGAGCACGAACTTCGCCGCGTGGGTGACCGAGATGCCGTCGCGTTCGACGGTGACGGTGCCCATCGCGGCCGCGTCCAGCAGCAGGTCGACCAGATGGTCGTGCAGCAGATTGACCTCGTCGACGTAGAGGATGCCGCGGTGCGCGTTGGCCAGCAGGCCCGGTTCGAAATGCACCACGCCTTCGCCGAGCGCCTGCTTGAGGTCGATCGATCCGGCCACCCGGTCCTCGGTGGCGCCGACGGGAAGTTCGACCAGCCGCACCGGCCGGGTTTCCCTCGTCGCGCCCGCGCCGAAAGACCCGTCCGGGGACGTCGGGTTCGGCAGCGCCGGGTCGGTGGAAAACCGATCCCCGGCGACGACGTCGATGGGCGGCAGGATCCGGGTGAGGGCGCGCACCAGGGTCGATTTCGCGGTGCCCTTCTCGCCGCGCACGAGCACACCGCCGATGCCGGGGTCGATGGCGCTGAGAACCAGCGCCATCGCCATGTCGCCGAGTCCTTCAGGAGCATCGGGATCAGCGCCGACGACGGCGGGAAACGGATACAGCTGATCAGCTGGGGGCATGATTACGCCTGTTCGCAGGGTGCATCGCGGGCCTTACGCTAGCATCGCCGCCGTGCCGACCTCTGAGCTGCGGGTAACTGTGGTCGGCGTCGGCGCCGACGGGTGGGACGGGCTGACGCCGGCCGCGCAAGCCGCTGTCGCTGCCGCGGAGGTCGTGTTGGGCGGCGCGCGCCAGCTGGCGCTGCTGCCGCCCGCGGGCGGCCAGGCCCACCAACCGTGGCCGTCCCCGTTGAGTGCGGCGCTGCCGGACCTGCTGACCCGGCTCGCGGGCCGGCGGGTGGTCGCGCTGGCCTCCGGCGACCCGCTGCGCAGCGGCATCGGAACCACCTTGGTTGACCTGTTGGGCGCCGACCGGGTGACGATCGTTCCGCATCTGTCGTCGGTGACGCTGGCGCGGGCGCGCCTCGGCTGGTCGGCCGAATCCACCGCGGTGGTCAGCGTCGTGGGCCGCGACGTGCACGCGGTGCTGCGGGAACTCGCCCCCGGGCGACGGGTTTTGGTGCTGTCGTCGGACGAGAAAACCCCGGCGACCCTCGCCGGTCTGCTCAAAGCTCGCGGGTACGGGGGCAGCCGGTTCGTGGTGCTCGGCAACCTCGGTGGCGAACTCGAGACTTTTCACGACTCGACTGTCGACGAGTTTGCGGGCGACTCGCCGCGACTGAATGTCGTTGCGCTGCAGCTGAACGGACCACTGCTCGCCGGCTGGGCGAGCGGTTTGCCCGACGACGCCTTCTCCCACGACGGCCAGCTCACCAAGCGGGATCTGCGGGCCGCCGCCCTGGCTCGACTGTTGCCCGCTCCCGGCCAGGTGTTGTGGGACGTCGGCGCGGGCGCCGGTTCGGTGGGCATCGAGTGGATGCGCGCCCACCCGACGTGCCGGGCCGTCGCCGTCGAGGCCGACCCGGTGCGCGCCGAGCGGATCGCCCACAACGCGCGCTCGCTGGGTGTGCCCGCGCTGCGGGTGGTCTGCGGCACGGCTCCGGAGTCGTTGAGCGACTTGGCAACTCCCGACGCGGTATTCATCGGCGGCGGCGCCAGTCGGCCCGGCGTCGTGCAGCGCTGCCTCGATGCCTTGCCCGGCGGTGGCCGGATCGTCGCGCACGGGGTAACCGTCGAGACCGAG
>NZ_JBYCLD010000129.1:0-4543 GCF_057473725.1 Mycobacterium sp. TH-M11
TCGACCGGGTTCTCCTTGTTGGAGTGCATCTGGAACAGCTTGCCCAGCCGCTCCTTCTTGCCCTTGGTGGCGTTGATGACCTGGCTGCCCGACTCGACGGTGCCCGAGTAGACGCGGACGTAGGTCAGCTTGCCGAAGAACGGGTGGGTGGCGACCTTGAACGCCAGCGCGGAGAACGGCTCGTCGGTCGACGGCCGGCGCGTGATCTCCTCGTCCTCCTTGCCCGGCGCGTGACCGATGGCCGGCGGCACGTCCAGCGGCGAGGGCAGGTAGTCGATGACCGCATCGAGCATCGGCTGCACGCCCTTGTTCTTGAAGGCGCTGCCGCACAGCACCGGGTACGCCTCCGAGTTGATGGTCAGCTTGCGCAGGGCGGCCTTGATCTCGGCGACGGTCAGCTCCTCGCCGCCGAGGTACTTCTCCAGCAGCGCCTCGTCGGTCTCGGCGACGGCCTCGATGAGCTTGGTGCGGTACTCGTCGGCCTTTTCCTGCATGTCGGCGGGGATGTCGACGACGTCGTACTTCTCACCGAGCTTGGCCTCGGCGCTCCACACCTTGGCCTTCATCTCGACCAGGTCGACGACGCCGGAGAAGTCGCCCTCCGAGCCGATCGGCAGCTGGATCGGGATGGCGTTGGCGCCCAGGCGCTCCTCCATGGTGCGCACCGAGAAGTAGAAGTCGGCGCCGATCTTGTCCATCTTGTTGACGAAGCAGATCCGCGGCACGTCGTACTTGTCGGCTTGGCGCCAGACCTGCTCGGACTGCGGCTCGACACCTTCCTTGCCGTCGAAGACCGCAACGGCACCGTCGAGCACGCGCAGGCTACGTTCCACCTCCACGGTGAAGTCGACGTGCCCGGGGGTGTCGATGATGTTGATCTGGTTGTCGTTCCAGAAGCAGGTGGTGGCGGCGGAGGTGATGGTGATCCCCCGCTCCTGCTCCTGCTCCATCCAGTCCATCGTGGCTGCACCGTCGTGGACCTCACCGATCTTGTAGCTGATGCCGGTGTAGTAGAGAATCCGCTCGGTCGTCGTCGTCTTGCCGGCGTCGATGTGCGCCATGATGCCGATGTTGCGGACCTTGGTGAGGTCGGTCAGCACGTCCTTCTGTGCCACAGAAGTCTTCCCACTCTTTCGATTGCTTGGTTATTTCGCTGTCTTGAGTCGACCCGGCACCTGTGCCGGCAGGATCACCAGCGGTAGTGCGCGAAGGCGCGGTTCGCCTCGGCCATCTTGTGGGTGTCCTCACGACGCTTGACGGCGGCACCCAGGCCGTTGCTGGCATCCAGGATCTCGTTTGCCAAGCGCTCGATCATCGTCTTCTCACGACGCTGCTTGGAGAAGCTGACCAGCCAACGCAGGGCCAGCGTCACCGAGCGCTCCGGACGAACCTCGACCGGCACCTGGTAGGTGGCACCACCCACACGTCGGCTGCGCACCTCGAGGGCGGGCTTGACGTTGTCCATCGCGCGCTTGAGCGTGATCACCGGGTCGGTGCCGGTCTTGTCGCGAGCTTGTTCGAGCGCACCGTAGACAATGCGCTCGGCCAGCGATTTCTTCCCGTCCAGCAGGACCTTGTTGACCAGCTGAGTGACCAGTTGCGACCCGTAGACCGGGTCGTTGACCAGCGGACGCTTCGGCGCGGGCCCCTTGCGCGGCATTAGCTCTTCTCCTTCTTGGCGCCGTAACGGCTGCGCGCCTGCTTGCGGTTCTTGACACCCTGGGTGTCCAGCGAGCCGCGGATGATCTTGTACCGCACACCCGGCAGGTCCTTCACACGACCACCACGCACCAGCACCATCGAGTGCTCCTGCAGGTTGTGACCCTCGCCCGGGATGTAGGCGGTGACCTCGACCCCGGTGGTCAGCTTGACGCGCGCGACCTTACGAAGCGCCGAGTTCGGCTTCTTCGGAGTTGTGGTGTACACGCGGGTGCACACCCCACGGCGCTGCGGGCTGCCCTTGAGGGCCGCGGTCTTGACCTTGGCGACCTTGTCGCGGCGACCCTTGCGGACCAGCTGCTGAATGGTTGGCATCTACCGGCTTTCTACTTCTTCGTTCATTCGTTCTGACTGATTCTGGTGCGTCTAAGTCTCTGTACTGCAGTTATGTCCGTCCGCGGTCCCCCGCGTCCGGGTGTGTCGCAGGCGGCCGCGACGACACCGAGCTGTCGCGTAGTTGGCATGCGAATTGGCCCGGCGTGCGCGTCTTAGGTGAAGCGCCTAAAACCGCCAGGCACGAATTGCCACAATACCCGCCGCTGGCAAGACAGGTCAAAGCGACGACATCTGCGTCCGACAATCCAATCTACCCGGCGACGTCACAGGGCGTCGCGCACACCCGAGTCGCTGCGTAACTCCATGCCCGCGGCCAGTCGCAGCACCATGTCGGAAAACACGGAGTCGGTGTCGATGTCGTCCATCACACCGGTCATCTCCAGCAGCACGAAGCCATGCATGGCCGACCAGAATTCCAGCGCGGCATAGAACGCCTGCTCGAGATCGAGACCGTAGGACGACAGGACCGCGATCACCGGTGTCGCGGCGGCCCGGGTCGCGGCGGTGTACTCGGGATCGTCGCCGCCACCCAGCGGCATCCGGGTGAAGGCCGAGTAACGGCCGGGATGGTGATGGGCGTAGCTGCGGTAGGCGCTGGCCATCACCAGCACGGCATCGTCGCGGGCGCGGCCCTTGCCGACCCGATTGAGCATCTCGATGATGTCGTCGATGACCCGGATCCGCACCGTGCGGCGCAGATCCTCCAGGCTGTCGACGTGGTTGTAGAGCGACGGCCCCTTGGTTCCCAGCTGCGTCGCCAACGCGTTGATGGTCAGGGCGTCCCAGCCCTCGCGGTCCAGGAAGGTCAGTGCGGCATTGACGACGATCTCGCGGCTGAGCCTGGCCCCGCGGGTTCCGGACTTGACGCCCCCCGGCCGGCCGGCCGATGAATCCGGCTCAGCTGGCATGGCGGTCGCCCTTCGGTTGTGTTGACCGGTGTGTCTACGGACTGTTGTCCGCGCCTCCCCGAAACGAAGAACTCTAGTCTGTCGGGGAGGCGAGCACGTAGGATCCCTCCCAGCAGTTGCGCCCGATGGCGAGAGGAACCCGCGTTGAATTGGTCGATCCCAGGCCGCGTCCTGGCAGCCAGCGCCATCGCGATCGCGTTCACCGCCGCCGCGCCGAGCGGGCACGCCAAGAACGGCGACACCCACGTCACCGGCGAGGGTGTCGAGCAGACCGTCGACTGCAACGGGGCGACGCTGTTGATCGACGGCACCAGGAACGTCGTGAACGCGCTGGGGACCTGCTGGGCGATCTCGGTGATGGGTTCGGGGCATACCGTGGTGGCCGACAACGTCATTCACGACATCACCGTTTACGGCTCCAACGAGTCGGTGTTCTACAAAAACGGTGACCCGGCCGTCTGGGATCGGGGCCGTGAGCTCGGAATGACCAATCGCATCAGTCACGTGGGAAGTTAGCAGCATGCGCACAAACAACTCTCGACTTGTCGTCATGCTGTGCGCGGCGGCGCTGCTCTGGGTGGCCGGCTGTGCGCACAGCGGCAACAACGGGACCACGCCGACGAGCGGCTCGCCCACCTCGTCGACGTCGACGTCGACGCCCTCGACCAGCAGTACCGGCGCCCAGTTCGACATCGGCAACACGATCAACTACGGGTCGATGGGCACCACAACCACTCTCGATTGCGGCGACGGCAAGTCGCTCAACGTCGGCGGATCCAACAACACGCTGACGGTCAAGGGCACCTGCGGCACGGTCAGCATTGGCGGCGCCGACAACAAGATCACCATCGACAAGGTCGACAAGCAGCTCAACGTCGTCGGCTTCAACAACACGATCAGCTACAAGGACGGCCAGCCCAAGGTCGACGACCTGGGTAGCGGTAACACCATCAACAAGGCCGGGTAACCGCCATCCACGCGCTCAAGTCCGATCGTTACTCGTCGGGCCGGCGCGCCACGGTGCGCAACCTCGCGCTCCGGGTGCTGAGTATCCCGATGGTCAGCAAACTGGTTGCCCGGCAGTCGCTTTCGGTCGCGCGGTCGTTCACGTTGCCGAGCTACTGAGCGGCGGCGCCGTGGCGACCGGCGCCGGCGGCGAACCGTCCCGCACCTTCGTTGGCCTCGGCGGCAACCCGCGAGATGCTGGCGAATTCGTAGTCCAGCGCCTCGGCCTCAGGCAGCCCCCACTGGTGCAACGCCGAGAGCCGATCCGCCCTCATGCACTGCTGAGGCAACGCGGCCAACTCGGCGGCCAGCAGCTCGGCGGCTTCGCGCGCCTTGCCCTTGGGTACAACGCGATTGGCCAACCCGATCGCCAGCGCCTCCGCAGCGTCGACCGCGCGACCGGTGAGGATCAGGTCCATCGCCCGGCTCTGCCCGATCAGCCGGGGCAACCGGATCGTGCCGCCGTCGATCAGCGGCACCCCCCAGCGGCGGCAGAACACCCCGAACACGGCGTCTTCTTCGGCGATCCGCAGATCGCACCACAACGCGAGCTCCAGACCGCCGGCCACCGCGAA
>NZ_JBYCLD010000130.1:0-15370 GCF_057473725.1 Mycobacterium sp. TH-M11
TACGCCCCTTGGATACTTCTTGCGTGTCGGGCCAGTCGGGGCCTCGCTTCGCTGCCGTCAGAAGAAGCGTGCGAGATCACGCGCAGTTTCGGCCAGCTAGCGTGCCGGTCGGAAGTTGAGTATCTCAGAGCCCGACGCCGATGACCCGCGCATTCGCGGGCAGGTGTTCCGGTCGCCGACGGCGTTGCCGGTGCTGTTCGAACCGCGGTATACGCCGATAGGGCTTTACATTGACGGGGGCAGCCGTAAAGTCCTAGCTGGGCGTCTGCTCAAGAATCCGCTCAGGAGGAACGACGCGATTGTCCGGACAGCTGCGAGATATCAGGGACTTCCTCGGCGACGCCGGTGCCTACCAGGACGAGTTGTACCGGCGCTGGACGGGGTTGCTGAGCTACCGCTACATCGGGCGCAACCACTCGTCGATGAATCTCGGCGACACCGACGACACGGTCGTCATCCGCCGGGACATGCGCAACGAGGCCGGCGGGATCATGGTTGCGCCGTTGGCGATCGCCTCGCCCGAGGGCTGCCAGACCGACATGGTCGCCGTCCCCAACCCGGTGATCGCGTCGGTGCAGATCGTCGACCCCGGATACGATGTGAAGCGGGTCGAGATCGTCGGCTCCGGCAACGTCCACCAGGGCCGGACGATGGGCTACGGACGGTGCACGATCGTCGACGCCGACAATCCGGACCGGGTGATCGCGTTCAACGAAGGCCAAGGCGCAATCATCGGAATCCCGCCGGAAGGTCTTGGCAAGATGGATGTTTCGGGCACCGAGCTGGTGATCGAGGACACCCCGGCGCTGCCGCCGCTGTGGCAGGCATTCGGCGCGTCCAAGCGGGCGGACGATCATTGGCAGCTACCGGCCCTCAGCGAGGAACTCGCGTCGCCGGATGCCGCACTACACATCGGGCCGCAACACGTGGTGCTCGAGACGGCGGCGGTCGACTTGGCGGCTGAGGCCGTCGGAACCCGCAAGCTGCAGGTGGTGAGCTGGCATGTGATGTTCATGTCGCGCGGCAAGGTGGGCCCGTTCCGGGTGGACGGCACCGCGCACGCCGGCGGGTCCGGCAAGGTCGGGGTGCGCATGCTGCTGCACGACGAAGGCAACGCCGACAGAGCGGTGACGTCGGCAGCGGCGATCTTCGAGATCGTCGGTTAACCCAGGGAGTCAATCATGGCCAACGCCAAGGACGCTCGTCAGTGGGCGCGTCATTCGTTGCGCGGCATCGGCGACTCGCTGTACACCCCGTTCAGTGGACGCGACGGCGACGACATCGACTGGGACGCCTATCGCGCGTTGGTCCGGCACTGCGTCGGCACCCTCGGGCACCCGATGTTGTGGGTGACCAGCGGCGTGGCGGAATTCTGGTCGCTGACCATCGACGAGCGAAAGGCTCTGCTGGAGGTGGCGATTGACGAGGCCCGTGGCATCGACCCGGACGTGATCGTGCAGTCGTGCACTGCGGCGTTGTCGGCCAAAGACTGTCTCGAGCTGACCCGGCACGCCCAGGAAGCCGGTGCCGACATCGTCTACATCCAGACGCCGATGATGGAATTGCACGGCGGCGAAGGTGTTTTGAGCTACTTCAGATACATCGCCGAGCGCACCGACATCGCGCTCGGAATGTTCAACTCGCCCAGTTCGGGGTATGTGCTCTCCGCTCAAGAAGGCGCCCGAATCGCCGAGGAGATACCTGCGGTATGCGCCACCAAAGAGGGATCTTTCCGCCCGCATCAAAGCCGGATGCTGCATGAGCTCGCGCCGGATCTGGTTATCTGGGAATGCGATACGACGGTGTACCGGGCCGGTTGGCTGCGATCCGGCATCGTCGGACCGGCGCAACTCGGCACCACCGGGTACCTGTTCGAGACGGCCGAAAGGCGGGCCTTCTCCCAATACTGGGACATGGTCTGGAACGACAAGCTGGTCGAGGCAATGGATTTCGCCAAAGAGTCCGGTCTCGACCAGTTCGAGCTCAACATGCGGGGCTGGTTCACCCGGTATCCCGGCCGGCCGGACTATTTCACGCACTGGGGCGGCGCTTTCAAATACGCCGCATCGGTGCTCGGCCTGCCGATCGGGTCACATCCGGAGTCCCGGCCGCCGCAGGCCCCGTTGCCCGAGCAGGCGCGCGCCGACATCCGCGCGGCATACCGTCGCTTCGGGCTCATCGGCTGATAACTGAAAACCTTTGCGAAACAGGAGGAATCGTCATGATTGACGCCAGACCGTTGAGCGGCATCCGCGTACTGGAAGTCGCGGCCTGGACTTTCGTCCCCGCCGCGGGCGCGGTGCTGGCCGAGTGGGGCGCCGACGTGATCAAGGTCGAACCGCGCGAAGGCGGTGACCCGCAGCGCGGACTGGTCACCATGGGCCTCATTCCCGGTGGCCCGACCGCGGTCAACTACATGATCGAAATGCCCAACCGCGGCAAAAAGTCGATCGGAATCGACCTGACCACCCCGGGCGGCCAGGAGGTCGTCCACGAGTTGGCGAAAGCCAGCGATGTGTTTCTCACCAGCTACCTGCCCGGCCGTCGCAAGCATTTCGGTATCGAGGTCGACCAGATTCGCGCCGTCAATCCCGACATTGTCTACGTCCGCGGCTCTGGGTACGGGCCACAGGGTGTTGACGCCGACCGGCCCGGCTATGACGGCGTCTCGTTCTGGTCGCGCGGTGGAATCGCCGACGCGCTGACCCGTGACCTGCCGGAGCCGGTGATGCAGACCCCGGCGTTCGGTGACCTGATGGGCGGGTTGACCATCGCCGGCGGCATTGCGGCGGCGCTCTACAAGCGCAAGGCGACCGGCGAGACCTCGATCGTCGATGTTTCGCTGCTCGGCCTCGCGGCGTGGGCGATGACCCCGCAGGTGACGGCAGCGAACCTCTATGGAGGTGACCCAATCCCGACCTTCGCCCACCGCGACATGCCCAATCCGCTGGTCGGCAACTACCAGACCAAGGATGGCCGCTTCATCACCCTGATGATGTTGCAGGGCGACAAGTTCTACCCGGAGTTCATGACCGTCATCGGCCGCACGGATCTGATCACCGATGAGCGATTCGCCGACGGGCACAACCGCTTCCTGCACCGCGGCGAGCTCATCGACATCATGGACGCCGAATTCGCCTCGAAGACCGTCGACCAGTGGCGTGAAATCCTCAAGCCGCTGTCGGGCGCCTGGGCCGTGCTGCAGAAAGCCAGCGAGCTGCACGAGGATCCGGCTGTCATCGCCAACGGATACATCCCCGAAGTGACAGCGATGAACGGCAAGTCCTACATCCTGCCGACCAACCCGGTCCAGTTCGACGGCCATCACGTGCAGCCGACGGGCGCGCCCGAGCACGGCCAGCACACCGAAGAGATCCTGCTGGACGCCGGCGTCGACTGGGACAAGATCGAGCAGTACAAGCAGGCCGGGTCGATCCTCTGAACGCGGGTTAAGCGCTACGGCGGATGCTGCGCGTCCTGCCGATCTCACGCTTGAGCAGCAGTTCCCGTTCAGTTTCAGACAGCCCGCCCCAGATCCCGTACGGCTCGCCCACATCCAGGGCGTGGGCGCGGCACTGCGTCATCACCGGGCAGCTGCGGCACATCTCCTTGGCGCGACGTTCCCGCTGCACTCGCGCCCGGCCACGCTCGCCGTCCGGGTGGAAGAAGACCGACGAATCCACGCCGCGGCAAAGGCCTTGTAATTGCCAGTCCCAGATGTCTGCATTGGGGCCTGGCAGTTGCTCCGGTTGCGGCATTGAAGTCCCTCTCTACGCGCCCATGTTTTCCGTCGAGCGGGTCGCCAGTGACTACTCGTCCCGACAAACGTAGAGGCGCTAGGGAATTCTCGTCAACACGCTGTACTCTGCCGAATGCGCAGGTGCAGCTTGGGAATTTACCTTGCGTTCATCGACGCGACCGGTTTGTCGAGTCGTTGTTTGCGTGCTGACCGGGCGCTATGTAGAAATGTCGCAGTTCGTGGCCGAATAGTCCGGTCGGCGCGCCCCAAAGGAGCATCCATGGATTTAATACCGGTGTAACTCAGAAACTATGAATTCTTAACGGGTAGGGCGCCGTGATACAGATCTCTGACGACTCCTGCACCGAGTCGGATCTAATCGCTGCCGCGTTCGGCGATCAGCCCGCCCGCTGGCCGCTGCCCGTTGCGACCACGCCCGATCAGCATTGGTTACGTGCCGTCGCCGCCGGGGGCCAGGGCCGCTACGCCAGCGCATACGCCGATCTCGCGGCGGTGCTTCGGGCCGCCCCCTCGGGCCGGCTGACCTCGCGCGCGCTCAGCACACGGGCCTCGTTTTTGCGCCAGTTGGGCTGGCATGACCTGGCCCGTGGCTGGGACGGCCGCGCCTTGGTGCTGGCCGGTGATGATCCCGAGTCCGCCGGCGATGCACTGACCGGGCTGGCTGCCGACGCACTGGGGGTCGGACGGCTGGCCGCCTCGGCGACGCTGCTGGCGCGCGCGGAACGGTTTGTGGCGGGGGCGCCGCACCGGTTGACGGTCCGGCAGGCGTGGGTGGCTGCCGAGTTGGCAATGGCCGGCGGCGAGGGCGATGTCGCTGTCCGCCATGCAGGGGTCGCTGTCGAGTTGGCGGCGACCATAGACGGCGCCGCCCGGCATCGGGCCAAAAGCCAGGTGGTGTTGGCCGCCGCCCTGTGTAGCGCCGGCTCCCCGGACCGGGCACGCGCCGTCGCCGAGGGCGCGCTGGAGCTCACCGGCGAATTGGGGCTGATCCCGTTGCGCTGGGCGCTGGCCTGCCTGTTGGTCGACCTCGCCGACGCCGACGGCAGGATCGCCGAGTTGCGTGACATCCGCGACGACTGTGCGCGCTATGTCGAGCGCGGGGGCGGAACCTGGCGGCGACCCTGACAAACCTTTTGCGCCCAACCTCTTCGGTGGCTGAACAAGGTCATTGGGGCTAGCGGCGGCCGTGAAATCCTTCGGTGTCGGTGGTCGCTTCGTTGAGCGAGGCGTCAGCGTACCCACGGCAGTAATCCCAGGTCACGTAGGAGTCAGGCTCGGGGTCGTAGGCCGGCTCGTGTGGGCGCACGGTGCCGTCGACCAGTAACTGAAGCAGGTTGGCTCGCAGCATGTCCCAGTCGTGGTAGTGATCCTGCTGACACTCGTCGCAGCACACCACCAGGCCGCGAATCCCTTTGTGCGCCAAGAGGGCTTCATACACCGCGAGATCAGCCAGATCGGCCTCGACCGCCAACCGCTCCTGCGGGTCCAGCGGCTGGCCGGGCTCGACATCGTCCAGTGCGGCCGACGGATCGCACGGGTCGTCGGCAAACGGGTCTGGCGGCAGACCGGGCGGAAGGTAGTCGCGCACGGGTCTACAGTACGCAGCCCGCCGGGCATCACGCCAGCGCTACCCTGCAGCCCAACCGCCATGTCGAGGTCTGGCCGGGCTTCCCCGGCGCGCATCGCCGGACGGTTCGGCCTACTCCTCGACGCTGCGCTGCGGCGTGCATCGCAGGCGGGTCGCAAGCCGATAGGATGGCCCAATCAGTTCGCGTTCGTAATGGGAGGGCCCCGGCTATGTCATCTGGCTTGTCCCGTCTCGAAGGCGGTGGCGACCTGATCGTTTCCTCGTATCCCGGGGTCGGCGGCTTTCCGGACGATCCGGTGCCGACCGGCGGTGACGATCCGCAGAAGATCGCGATGCTGGGGCTGACCTTCGACGACGTCCTGTTGCTTCCGGCGGCCTCCGATGTCGTGCCGGCGACCGCGGACACCTCCAGTCAGCTCACCAGGAACATCCGGCTCAACGTACCGCTGGTCAGCTCGGCGATGGACACCGTGACCGAGTCGCGGATGGCGATCGCGATGGCCCGCGCCGGCGGCCTCGGCGTGCTGCACCGTAACCTGCCGATTTCCGAGCAGGCCGGCCAGGTCGAAACCGTGAAGCGCTCCGAAGCCGGCATGGTCACCGATCCGGTCACCTGCAAACCGGACCACACGCTTGCCGAGGTGGACGCGATGTGCGCCCGGTTCCGGATCTCGGGCCTGCCGGTCATCGACGACGTCGGCCAGCTGGTCGGCATCATCACCAACCGCGACATGCGCTTCGAGGTCGACCAGTCCAGGCACGTCGCCGAGGTGATGACCAAGGCGCCGTTGATCACCGCCCAGGAGGGCGTCAGCGCGGACGCCGCGCTGGGCCTGTTGCGTCGGCACAAGATCGAGAAGCTGCCGATCGTCGACGGCCATGGCCGGCTGACGGGACTGATCACCGTCAAAGACTTCGTCAAGACCGAGCAGCACCCGTACGCGACCAAGGACAGCGACGGCCGTTTGCTGGTCGCCGCCGCCGTCGGTGTCGGCGACGACGCCTGGGTGCGGGCGATGACGTTGGCCGACGCGGGCGCCGACGTCCTGGTGGTCGACACCGCGCACGCCCACAACCGGTTGGTGCTCGACATGGTCCGCCAGCTCAAGGGTGAAGTCGGCGATCGCGTCGAGATCATCGGCGGAAACGTCGCGACCCGATCGGGCGCTGCCGCGCTCGTCGAAGCCGGCGCCGACGCGGTCAAGGTCGGCGTCGGTCCCGGGTCGATCTGCACCACCCGGGTGGTCGCCGGGGTCGGGGCACCGCAGATCACCGCGATCTTGGAAGCCGTAGCGGCGTGTCGTCCGCATGGGGTGCCGGTGATCGCCGACGGTGGCCTCCAGTACTCCGGCGACATCGCCAAGGCGCTGGCGGCGGGCGCATCCACCGCGATGCTCGGCTCGCTGCTGGCCGGCACCGGCGAGGCGCCGGGCGAGCTGATCTTCGTCAACGGCAAGCAGTACAAGAGCTATCGCGGCATGGGCTCGCTGGGCGCCATGCAGGGTAGGGGTGAGGCGAAGTCGTATTCCAAGGACCGCTACTTCCAAGACGACGCGCTGTCGGAGGACAAGCTGGTGCCCGAGGGCATCGAAGGCCGGGTGCCGTTCCGCGGTCCGTTGTCGTCGGTGATCCACCAGCTGACCGGCGGCCTGCGGGCCGCGATGGGTTACACCGGTGCCGAGACGATCGAGAAACTTCAGCGGGCGCAGTTCGTCCGCATCACCGCGGCGGGTTTGAAAGAAAGCCATCCGCACGACATCACGATGACCGCCGAAGCGCCTAATTACTACGCTCGGTGAATTGATCTTAAGGACCGCTCATGCGTGACATGGTTGAGATCGGCATGGGCCGAACCGCCCGTCGCACTTACGAACTCGACGAAATCAACATCGTACCGTCGCGACGAACCCGCTCGTCGCAGGACGTCACGACGGCCTGGCAGCTCGACGCCTACCGCTTCGAGATCCCGATCGTCGCGCACCCCACCGATGCGCTGGTGTCGCCGGAGTTCGCCATCGAACTCGGCCGGCTCGGCGGACTCGGAGTGCTCAACGGTGAGGGGTTGATCGGCCGGCACGCCGACGTCGAAGCCAAGGTCGCCCAGGTGGTGGAGGCCGCATCCAAGGAGCCCGAGCCGTCGGCGGCCATCCGGCTGCTCCAGCAGTTCCACGCCGCTCCGCTGGATCCCGATCTGCTCGGCGCCGCGGTGGCCCGCATCCGCGAGGCCGGCGTCACCACCGCGGTCCGGGTCAGCCCGCAAAACGCCCAGGCGCTGACCCCGGCCTTGCTGTCGGCCGGCATCGACTTGCTCGTCATCCAGGGCACCATCGTCTCCGCCGAGCGGGTCGACAGCCACGGCGAGCCGCTGAACCTCAAGACGTTCATCTCCGAGCTCGACGTTCCGGTGGTGGCCGGCGGCGTGATCGATCACCGCAGCGCGCTGCACTTGATGCGCACCGGCGCGGCGGGCGTGATCGTCGGCTACGGCTCGACCAGCGGAGTGACCACCAGCGACGAGGTCCTCGGCATCAGCGTGCCGATGGCGACCGCGATCGCCGACGCCGCCGCCGCCCGGCGCGAGTACCTCGACGAAACCGGCGGTCGCTACGTGCACGTGCTCGCCGATGGGGACATCCACACTTCTGGTGAACTGGCCAAGGCCATCGCCTGCGGTGCGGATGCGGTCGTGCTGGGCACTCCGCTCGCCGAGGCCGCCGAAGCGCAGGGCGGGGGCTGGTTCTGGCCGTCTGCGGCGGCCCACCCGTCGCTGCCGCGCGGCGCCCTGCTGCAAACTGCTGTTGGGGAGCGGCTGCCGATGGCGCAGGTTCTCAACGGCCCGTCCGACGACCCGTTCGGCTCGCTGAATCTGGTCGGCGGATTGCGCCGTTCGATGGCCAAATCGGGTTATTGCGATCTCAAGGAATTCCAGAAGGTCGGCCTGACCGTCGGCAGTTGACACCTCCCGCGAGCAAACCGAAACCGGGGTCGCTGGTATGCGATTACGCGTCTGCCGGCTCCGCTAGGCTGGGCCGATGGAGCCTGACTACGACGTCTTGATCATCGGTTCGGGTTTTGGCGGCAGTGTCACCGCGCTGCGGCTCACCGAGAAGGGCTACCGGGTCGGTGTGCTCGAGGCCGGTCGCCGCTTCTCGGACGCAGATTTCGCCAAGACTTCCTGGAACCTCCGCAAATTCCTGTGGGCGCCCAAATTCGGCATGTACGGCATCCAGCGCATCCATCTGCTGCGCAATGTGATGATCCTGGCCGGTGCGGGAGTCGGCGGCGGATCGCTGAACTACGCGAACACGCTGTACGTTCCCTCCGATCCGTTCTTCAAGGACAAGCAGTGGTCACATATCACCGACTGGCGCTCGGAGTTGATGCCGCATTACGAGCAGGCCAAGCGGATGCTCGGGGTGGTCACTAACCCGACGTTCACCGACGCCGACCGCATTCTCAAAGAGGTCGCCGAGGACATGGGCTGCGGCGACACCTTCGTTCAGACCCCGGTCGGAGTGTTCTTCGGGCCCGACGGCACCAAGGCGCCCGGCCAGACGGTGCCCGACCCGTATTTCGGTGGCGCCGGCCCCGAGCGCACCGGCTGCCTGGAATGCGGCAGCTGCATGACGGGCTGTCGCTTCGGCGCCAAGAACACCCTGGTGAAAAACTATCTCGGTCTCGCGGAATCCAATGGCGCAGAAGTGATTCCGATGACCACAGTCACCGGTTTCGAGCAGCGCGCCGACGGGGTGTGGGAGGTCCGCACCGCGCGCACTGGCCGGACACTTCGCCGGAACAAGCGCACCTTCACCGCACAGCATCTGGTGTTGGCCGCCGGTACCTGGGGCACCCAGCACCTGCTGTTCAAGATGCGCGACGCCGGAAAACTGGCCAAGCTGTCAGACAAGCTGGGTGAGCTGACCCGGACGAACTCCGAATCCATCGTTGGCGCAGGCCGATTGAAGGTCAGCCCCGATCTGGACCTGACCCACGGAGTGGCGATCACCTCGTCGATTCACCCGTCCTCGGACACCCACATCGAGCCCTGCCGGTATGGCAAGGGCTCCAACGCGATGGGTCTCTTGCAGACGCTGATGACTGACGGTCCCGGTCCCGGCGGCAGCGACGTGCCCCGCTGGAAACAGTTGCTGGACAACGTCGGCCACGATCCACGCGGCACGCTGCGACTGCTCAACCCTAGACAGTGGAGCGAGCGAACGATGATCTCGCTGGTGATGCAGAACCTGGACAACTCGATCACCACCTACACCAAACGCACGAAGTTGGGTCGTCGCCGCTACGTCAGCAAGCAGGGCCACGGTGTGCCGAACCCGACGTGGATCCCGGTTGGTAACGAGGCGACCCGCCGCATTGCCGAAAAAATCGACGGCGTCGCGGGCGGAACCTGGGGCGAGTTGTTCAATATCCCACTGACCGCACACTTCCTGGGCGGCGCAGCGATCGGCGACAGCCGGGAGGCCGGCGTCATCGATCCCTATCACCGGGCCTACGGCTATCCGACGCTGTTCGTGGTGGACGGCGCCGCAATCTCGGCCAACCTCGGTGTGAACCCGTCGCTGTCGATCACGGCGCAAGCCGAGCGCGCCGCCTCGCTGTGGCCGAACAAGGGGGAGAACGACATTCGTCCCAAGCAGGGTGAGGCCTACCGTAGGCTGGACCCCATTGCGCCGGCCCACCCGGTGGTGCCGGAGTCGGCGCCGGGCGCGCTGCGCTGGCTGGCTTCCCCCGGCGCTGATGCCGTCAGCGCCGGGGCTCAGCAGCAGACCCCCGGGTCGATCAGTTCGGCGGGTTGACCGATCGATAGGCGTTGCGGCGCATCGGGGCGCGCCCCGGTGGTTGCTGCGGTGTAGGGAGCAGCGGCTCACGCTTGATCAACGTGATCGTCGTCGGTTCGGTGGTGCTGAGTTCGACGTCCTCGCCGGCGTGCCGGATGGTCAGTCCAGTGTGGGGTCCGTCCCGCAGCGTGTAGGTCACCTTGTCGTGGATGACGTCGACAGTCACCCGAAAGTCGTGCCAGCGCAACCGAAACCGCAGTCGCGAGATGCCGTCGGGTAGGTACGGGTTGAGGGACAGTACGCCCTCGTCGTCACGCAGGCCGCCGAAACCGGCGACCAGAGCGGTCCACGCGCCGGCAAGCGAGGCCATGTGCAGGCCGTCTTTGGTGTTGTGGTGCAGATCGCGAAGGTCGACCAGGGCCGCCTCGTAGGTGTAGTCATGCGCCAACTCCACGTGACCGACGTTGGCGCACATCACCGCCTGGGTGCAGGCGGACAGCGAAGAGTCACGCACGGTCCGTCGCTCGTAGTAGTCGACATTGCGGGCCTTCTGCTCGTCGCTGAATTTGTGGCTCTGCCAATACATGGCGAGCACCAGGTCGGTTTGCTTGACCACCTGGGCCGAGTACAGCAATGCGTAGGGCTCGTGCAGCAGCAGCGGGTATTTGTTTCTGTTGTCGAAATCCCATTCGGCATAGGTGGTGAAGCCCTCGGACTGCGGGTGCACGCCGAGTTCTTCGTCGAACGGAATGTGCGCAGCCTCGGCGGCGTCGCGCCACGCGGCGGTCTCTTCGGTGCTCACACCCAGATCGTGGGCGCGTTCGGAATGCCGGGCGCACGCATCGGCCGCGACCTGCAGGTTGTGTGCCGCCATCATGTTGGTGAACACGTTGTCCCGCACGATCGCGGTGTACTCGTCTGGGCCGGTCACCCCGTCGAGGTGCCATACCCCGTGGCGGTCGTGGTGTCCGAGTGAATGCCACAGCCGCGCGGTCTCGATGAGCACCTCGAGTCCGCAGTCTTTCTCCAGCGAGTCGTCGCCGGTGGCAACACGATAGCGCTCGAAAGCCATCGCGATGTCGGCGTTGATGTGCCACGCGGCGGTTCCGGCCGGCCAGTAGGCCGAACATTCCTGACCGCGAATCGTGCGCCAGGGGTAGGCGGCGCCTTTGAGGTCCAGTTGCGCGGCGCGCTCTCTGGCGAGATCCAATGTTGAAGCGCGCCAACGTAATGCGTCGGCCGCAGCATGAGGCAAGGTGTAGGTCAGGACCGGAAGGACGAACCCTTCGGTGTCCCAGAACACGTGGCCGTCGTACCCGGTGCCGGTCAAACCCTTGCTGGCGATGCCGCGGCCCTCGGCCCGCGCACTGGCCTGCAGCAGGTGGAATAGGCCGAACCGGACGGCCTGCTGACAGATCGGGTCTCCCTCGACCTCGACATCGGCGCCGTCCCAGTAGTCGTCGAGGACTTTGCGTTGGGCATCCAGCAGGCCCCGCCAGCCGCTGTACCGCGCGCTGTGCAACGCGGCGGCGACCTGGTCGCGCAGCGCGGGCCGGGAACGCCGGGCCGACCAGCCATACGCCAGGTACTTCACGATGCGCAAGGTCTGGCCCGGGCGCAGTCCGCAGATCACGGTGGTACGGGCGAGGTCACCGCTCGCGTCGTTGCTGATCTCGTGGCGACCTTCGACCTCCACCTCGTGGTCCATGGCCGCGGCCATCATCAGCGCGCTAGCACGGGTCCGGTGCATCAACAGCGCGCCGCAATCGGTGTCCTCGTGCTGAACAGCCTCCAGCGGCTTGTCCAGGATCGCCGATACCCTCGGGTCACCGGACGTCACGGGCTGGTCCTCGTTGGCGACCAACTCGGATTGCACTGTGACACGGACGAATTGATCCACCGCCTCGACCATGTACTCGATAGCGACAACGCTGCGCTGAGTCAGCGACACCAGCCGGGTGGAGGTCACCCTGACCTGCTTGCCGGCCGGGGACTGCCAATGGGCGTCGCGGGTCAGCGTGCCTGCCCGCAGGTCGAGTATCCGCTCGTGGCTGATCAGCTTTCCGTAGCGGACGTCGAACGGTTCGTCGTCGACCAGCAGGCGCAAGATCTTGCCGTTGGTGACGTCGACGACGGTCTGGCCGGCTTCTGGGTAACCGTAGCCCGCCTCGGCATAGGGCAGCGGCCGCACTTCGTAGAACGAGTTGAGGTAGGTGCCGGGCAAACCGTGCGGTTCGCCTTCGTCGAGGTTGCCGCGAATACCGATATGCCCGTTGGATAAGGCGAACAGCGATTCGGATTGGGCCAGGACGTCGAGGTTCAGCTCGGGTTCGCGGATCTGCCAGGGTTCGACGGGCAGCGTGCCATCGGGGATCATCAAGACCTCCTAAATCAGATCGCCGAGGTCAGTTACCACGAGATCGGCTCCGTGACGGCGCAATTCGTCAGCTTGGCCAACGCGGTCGACGCCGACGACGCAGCCGAACTTACCGGCACGACCGGCCTGCACGCCGGACAGCGCGTCCTCGAATACCGCTGCGGCAGAAGGCTCTACGTTCAGTAGCTGCGCGGCGCGTAGGTACGAGTCGGGCGCGGGCTTGCCGGCGAGGTGCTCCTCGCTCAGGGTCACGCCGTCGACGCGTTGCTGGATGTACTTCTCGAGCCCGGCGATCTTGAGCACCTCGCGAGCGTTGGCGCTGGCCGACACCACGGCGGTGGCCAGGCCGGCGGCGGCCACCTTCTCCAGGTAGCGGCGAGAGCCTTCGAAGACCTTGACGCCGTCGGCGTGCAAAGTCTTTTGAAATGCGTCGTTTTTGCGGGTGCCCAGGCCGTAGATGGTGTCCTTGTCGCCGGTGTCGTCGGGATCGCCTTCGGGCAGTTCGATGTCGCGGCTGGCCAGAAAGGAACGCACGCCGTCTTCGCGCTTTTTGCCGTCGACGTACTTCAGGTAGTCCTGGTCCGCGTCGAACGGCACGAACTTTTGGCCGTTGTCCTCGGCGTGCTGCTTGAGGAAGGAATCGAACATGACCTTCCAAGCTTTGGTGTGCACGCTTGCGGTGTCAGTGAGTACACCGTCGAGATCGAACAAGCAGGCGTGTACTGCTTCCGGTAGACCCAGCAAGGCGGGCCTCCCTTCTGGGATCAGGTCGGGGATGAGTCGGTCGGGGATGGTTTCTGCCGTGAGCAGTACTACCTCACCATGCTCGCTGCCGGTTCGCCAGACGTTCCGGTTGACCGGCCTTTTCCCGGCGTTTGTGGTCGTCGCGCATACTGCTCCATCTGCTCCGCCTGCCGCCGCGTCGCTTCCTGTAGTAGCGGCCTCTTCGAGGGAAAGTGCTTGTACAGGGCGCCGGAGCCACGGGACAGCCCGCACGCTTGTTGGATGTCGGCGATGGATGTGCAGGCATACCCCTGACGGGTGAACAACTCCATGGCTGCTTGGAGCAGGCGATCGCGAGTGCCGACAGCAGCGGAGGTCATGGGCGTGACCGTACCGCGGCCCGGTAACGATCGGTGCTGGGCGGCGCGATAGTTGCTCACACCTACGTCAGGCGGGGGCGGAGCGTCGACGGGTGCGCCTCTAGACTGTGCCGGTGGAGCCTGCATCGCCCCGTCCCGTGCTGGTCGTCGATTACGGCGCGCAATACGCCCAGTTGATCGCCCGCCGGGTGCGCGAGGCGCGGGTCTTCTCCGAGGTGATTCCGCACACCGCCGGGGTCGACGAGATCAAGGCCCGCGATCCGCTGGCGGTGGTGCTGTCCGGCGGTCCGGCCAGCGTGTATGCCGACGGCGCGCCGCAGCTTGACCCGGCGTTGTTCGACCTGGGCGTGCCGGTGTTCGGCATCTGCTACGGATTCCAGGCGATGGCCCAGGCGCTCGGTGGCACTGTCGCGCGAACCGGCACCAGCGAGTATGGTCGCACTGAATTGAAAGTCCTTGGTGGCGAACTACATTCGGAACTTCCCGGCACCCAGCCGGTGTGGATGAGCCACGGCGACGCGGTCACGTCCGCGCCGGACGGTTTCGAGGTGATCGCGACCAGCGCGGGCTCTCCGGTGGCGGGGTTCGAGAACCGGGCGCGACGACTGGCCGGGGTGCAGTATCACCCCGAGGTGTTGCACAGTCCGCACGGACAGCAAGTGCTGACGCGGTTCCTGCACGAGTTCGCCGGTATCGCTGCGGACTGGACGCCGGCCGGTATCGCCGAGGCGTTGATCGAGCAGGTGCGCAACCAGGTCGGCGACGGCCACGCGATCTGCGGGCTGTCCGGCGGCGTCGACTCGGCCGTGGCCGCGGCGCTGGTACAGCGGGCCATCGGGGATCGACTGACGTGTGTGTTCGTCGACCATGGTTTGCTGCGGGCGGGGGAGCGCGCACAAGTCCAACGCGATTTCGTCGCGGCGACCGGGGCCAACCTGGTCACCGTGGACGCCGAGGCAACCTTCCTCGATGCGCTGTCGGGGGTGACCAACCCCGAAGGCAAGCGCAAGATCATCGGGCGGCAGTTCATCCGCGCGTTCGAGGGCGCTGTTCGGGATGCATTGGGGGACAACGACGACGAGATTGAATTCCTGGTGCAGGGGACGCTGTATCCCGACGTGGTGGAGTCTGGCGGTGGTACCGGTGCGGCCAACATCAAGAGCCACCACAATGTCGGCGGCCTACCCGACGACCTGAAGTTCACCCTCGTCGAGCCGCTGCGGCTGCTGTTCAAAGACGAAGTGCGCGCGGTCGGCCGCGAGTTGGGCCTGCCCGAGGAAATCGTTGCGCGGCAGCCTTTTCCGGGCCCGGGCCTGGCGATCCGGATCGTCGGCGAGGTCACCGCGGCGCGACTGGAGACGCTGCGCCGGGCCGACTCGATCGCGCGCGAGGAGTTGACTGCGGCCGGCTTGGATTCCCAGATCTGGCAGTGCCCGGTGGTGCTGCTGGCCGACGTCCGTTCGGTGGGAGTGCAGGGCGATGGCCGAACCTACGGGCATCCGATCGTGCTGCGGCCGGTGTCCAGCGAAGATGCCATGACCGCCGATTGGACTCGGGTGCCCTACGACGTGCTGGAACAAATCTCGACCCGGATCACCAACGAGGTCCCCGAGGTCAACCGGGTGGTGCTGGACGTCACCAGCAAGCCGCCCGGCACCATCGAGTGGGAATAGCCCGACGGTGTGCGCGCCGCGAAGCGGCGTGAACGGAAGTGGGGTGGGTGGGCCTCGGCTGCGCTCGGCGAAT
>NZ_JBYCLD010000131.1:0-8512 GCF_057473725.1 Mycobacterium sp. TH-M11
CGGTCCTGTGGGTGGCCACTGACGGCGGCGATCGCCGGCTTCGGGAGCACGTGGATGCTCAACTCGATCACCAGCGATCATGCTGCGGTGGTCTGGCTCGTAAGTTCACCGGGGGTCACGCTGCGCGGGGCTGGACCGGGTGGTGCTCGCGTTGATGGTGGTCGAGCCCGTGTGAATGGTCGATGATGGCGTCAGGGCCGGTGACATCGTTGGAGAGTGCTTTTCGTTGGACGATGGAGCCAGGACGCGTGCACCGGGGTGTCCACCATGATCGCCTTTGCGCGCCGAGATCGACGTTTTGGCGGCAAAGTTCACGTGCCGGCCTGCCACAACGGCGAGCTCGGCGCGGGAAGGCAACCGCCGGCCCCGACTAACTTACGAGCCAGACCAGTGAGCTGGCCCATCGCCGGATAAGGCATGGACGCAACCAAACGCCCACTCCTGCTCGGCACCGAGGCCAGCTCTGCACCAACACGTTTACGGTGACTGGTCGCAGTGTGGTCACGAGGCCATAACGCCCCCGACTGAATTCTGCTTGGCAATAGGCGTTTTCGGTGAAGAGGTCCAATCGTTATGTAGGAGTGACGTTCGCGACTCAATCGTTAGCGAACCGCGATCCGCCACCCCGAGGCGAGTAACAAGCTTGTAGTTACCCGCGTGTTTGACTGCCACAGACAGCTATTCGACCGCCTTTGCGGCAGATGGAAGTTGGTATAGGAGCTATGAAGTTCGCAGAGAAGTTCCGCGGCACGGCAGCACAGCTGCCGCGCAGATTGGCAATCGCGGCCATCGGTGCAGCCCTGCTGGCCGGTCTGGTCGGTGCTATCGGCGGCTCGGCGACCGTGGGGGCATTCTCCAAAAAGGGTCTGCCGGTCGAGTATCTGGAAGTACCGTCCGCCGCGATGGGCCGCAACATCAAAGTCCAGTTCCAGGGCGGTGGCCCGCACGCGGTGTATCTGCTCGACGGGTTGCGCGCCCAGGACGATTTCAACGGCTGGGACATCAACACCCCCGCCTTCGAGGAGTACTACCAGTCCGGCCTGTCGGTGATCATGCCGGTCGGCGGCCAGTCCAGCTTCTACAGCGACTGGTACCAGCCGGCGTGCGGCAAGAGCGGTTGTCAGACCTACAAGTGGGAGTCGTTCGTGACCCGCGAACTCCCCACCTATCTGCAGGCCAACCGGGGCATCTCACCGAACGGCAATGCCGTCGTCGGCCTTTCGATGTCGGGCGGGTCTGCGCTGATCCTGGCCGCGTACTACCCGCAGCAGTTCTCCTACGCGGCATCGCTGTCGGGTTTCCTGAACCCGTCCGAGGGCTGGTGGCCGACGCTGATCGGTCTGGCCATGGGCGACGCCGGCGGCTACAACGCCACCAACATGTGGGGCCCGACCAGCGATCCGGCCTGGAAGCGCAACGACCCGATGGTCCAGATCCCTCGCCTGGTGCAGAACAACACCCGCATCTGGGTGTACTGCGGCAACGGCACTCCCAGCGACCTGGGTGGCAATAGCATGCCGGCCAAGTTCTTGGAGCAGTTCACGCTACGCACCAACGAGCAGTGGCGCGACAACTACATCGCCTCGGGCGGCCGCAACGCCACGTTCAACTTCCCGCCCAACGGCACGCATGACTGGGGATACTGGAACCAGCAACTGGTCGCCATGAAGCCCGACATTCAGCGCACCCTGAGCGGTGGACCCAACACCACCTGAGAACCTGAGAAACCCACCCCCCTGCATCGGCCGCAGCGCTCCCCCCCGCGCTGCGGCCGATGTTCTTCGTCAAAGATGAAGTGGTGGAGCGCTTTACTCCAGCAGCGCGCGGCGGTCCTGGTGGAAGTAGGTGAAAGCGGTCGCCAATGCGCACATCGCCGACGCGAATACCAGCATCCCGGTTCCGTTGACGAACAGGCTGATCACACCACCGGCCGTGGCCCCGACGATGAAGCTGACGAACAACAAGAAGTAGCCGAGCCAATCCGAGAGGCTTCCACCCGCGAGGTGGCGTTCGATGCCCTGACCCATCTTGACCAGCGTTCCGGTCACATAACTCAGTGGCACCGACACCTCGCCGTCTTTGACGAACGACGTGTTGAGCGCTCCAATGCCGAAGGCGACCAACATGATCGGCGGGAAGTCGAGCTGATTCTCCTCCCAACCCTCGTCCAACACGTCGACGACGGTTGCCGCCAACAGGCTGAACGTGGTCAGCACCGTCGGCCCGTGTGGATGAGCCACCCAAAAATGCCGGCGACACACCGATGCCACCAACACACCGGCGACGAAGCTCAGCAGCAGAATGCCCGCCGTCACCGACAACAGCACGTCATCGCCGAAGTAGCCCAACACCGCACGTTGCGCGTTGCCGGTCATGAAAGTGACGAAGTAGCCGGCCGAATGCGTGAACGCCGTCGCACCGAGCACGCCGGCGAGCGCCGCCAGCACCCACGACAGGCGAGCCTCACTGTAGAACGTCTCTCGCCGCATGGACTGCATGCTTCCACCGCAACCACGCCATGGGCAGAGTGGGGACTCCCATTCAGGCGAGACTCACATCAAACTGCTAGAAACTTGCCGATCGATCGAAGCGGGATGGGTAACCAGCCTGGCCGGTGTCGGGACTCGTATCCGGCCTCGTAGATCGCCTTGTCCAGCTCGTAGGCCGCCAGAACCGGTTCCGAATCGCGCGGGTCCACATCGGAGGCGGCCGCGTATCCATCGCAGAATGCTGTTCGGTTGCGCTGCACCCATTCTCGAGCCCGCGCAGCCAACATCTTGTCAGCCGACTGGTCGAGAAGCGGCCCGTACGCGGCGTATTCGAAGGATCTCAGCACCCCGGCCACGTCCCGCAGCGGCGAGTCAGGCGCCCGCCGCTCCTCCAGCGGCTGGCCCGGCTCACCTTCGAAATCGATCAGCAACCAGGTCTCCGGCGTGCGCAGCACCTGGCCCAAGTGCAGGTCGCCATGCACCCGCTGCACGGTGATGGTCTGTTCGGCCAGCTTCTCAAAGCGCTGCTCGATCGCCGACACGTACTCCCCGAGTTGGGGCACCGCATCGGCCGTGGACGACAACCGGGTCAGCATGGTGTCGACCGGGAACGGGGCCTGCGCGGTGCCCAGCGCCTCGGCGAGCCCGGCGTGCACGGACGCGACGGCCTCTCCCAGCCGGTAGGACTCGCCGGCGAAGTCACCGCCGACTTCGTAGGCGTAGAGGTCGCCTTCGGCGAACAGATCGCGGACGCTGGCGGTGGCCATTGCCCAACCTTCGGCGGCGTTGCCCGCGAACTCGGCCGCCATGCCCAGCGGCACGCTGGTGTCGGTGCCCGAACCGGTCAGCTCGTAGCTGCCCAGCAGGCGGGCCACGTGCGGATTTCCGGCGCGGCCCAAGACGCGGTTGAGTTCGATGTCGGGGTTGATACCTGGGCTGACCCGGCGGAACACCTTCAGGACGGCGTCGCGATCGAAGATGACGCTGGTGTTGCTCTGCTCGGCCTCCGAGACCCGCGGGTAGGCGTCCAGCGGCAGGGTGACACCGGGTTCCTTGCCGAACGACACCCCGTCGAGGGTGACCGATGAGTCAATGAGAGACAGCAAGAACGCCGCGGCGTCGGGGGCATAGAGGGCGTCGAAGCCGACCCGGTCACCGTCGACGCCGATGGTGGCCATCGCGCTGAACTCGGTCGGCGGTTCGGAATCCCAGCCGACGAGCACCTGGTACCGCTCGGCCGAGCCGTCGGTGTAGGTCACGTCCACCAGCGCGAGATCCAGACCGTCACGCAGAGCGACGACGAGACCTGGATCGGCAGTTGATAATTCGCGGCTTCGACCGGCGTACCAGCGCTGCTGGGGAAGCCAGTCCGACCACGGCAGATTCATTGCGACTCCTCAGACCCGCACAGCTGGAACCAGTAGAACCCGTGTCCCGGCAGTGTGAGCAGGTAGGGCAGGTGGCCGATGCGCGGAAACTCGACGTGCCCGGTGAGCTCGATCGGCGTATGGCCACTCCAATGTTGCAGATTCACTTCCAGCGGCTGCGGGAAACGGGACAAATTGTTGACGCACAGCACGGCGTCGCCGCCGTCGGGAGCCTGGCGCAGGAAGGCCAGCACCGACGGATTGGAGCCGCCGAGCTCCTCGAAACTGCCGACGGCAAACGCTTCGTGTCGGCGACGCACGGCGAGCATCATCCGGGTGAAGTTGAGCAGCGACGTCGAGGTGTCACGCTGCGCTTCGACGTTGACGGCCTGATACCCGTACACCGAGTCCTGACTCGGCGGCAGATAGAGCCGACCGGGATTGGCCTTGGAAAAGCCGGCGTTGCGGTCCGGTGTCCACTGCATCGGCGTGCGCACCCCGTCGCGGTCACCGAGCCAGATCACGTCGCCCATGCCGATCTCGTCGCCGTAGTACAGCACCGGGGATCCGGGCAGCGACAGCAGCAGCGCAGTGAACAACTCGATCTGGTTACGGTCGTTGTCCAGCAGCGGCGCCAGCCGACGACGGATCCCGACGTTGGCTTTCATCCGAGGGTCTTTGGCGTACTCGGAATACATGTAGTCGCGCTCTTCGTCGGAGACCATCTCCAACGTCAACTCGTCGTGGTTGCGCAGGAAGATCCCCCATTGCGCCAGATCAGGGATGGTGGGCGTCTGCGCCAGGATCTCCGAGATCGGGAAGCGCGACTCACGCCGGACCGCCATGAAGATGCGCGGCATCAGCGGAAAATGGAACGCCATGTGGCATTCGTCGCCGCCGGTGCTGGCGTCGCCGAAGTACTCGACGACGTCCGCGGGCCACTGGTTGGCCTCGGCCAGCAGCACCCGGCCGGGGAACTCGTCGTCGACGACTTTGCGGACCCGTTTGAGGAACGCATGGGTCTCCGGCAGGTTCTCGCAGTTGGTGCCTTCGCGCTCGAATAGATAGGGCACCGCGTCCAACCGGAAACCGTCGATTCCGAGGTCGAGCCAGAACCGGAGCACGTCGATCATCGCTTCCTGAACGGCCGGGCAGTCGTAGTTCAGGTCGGGCTGATGGGAGAAGAACCGGTGCCAGTAGAACTGCTTGCGCACCGAGTCGAAGGTCCAGTTGGACTCTTCGGTGTCGATGAAAATGATTCGCGCATCGGTGTAGCGCTCGCTGGTGTCGCTCCAGACGTAGAAGTCGCCGTACGGACCGTCGGGGTCGTGCCGTGACTCCTGGAACCAGGGATGGGAGTCCGAGGTGTGGTTCATGACCAGGTCGGTGATGACCCGGATGCCGCGCTCGTGCGCCGCGTCGAGCAGCGCCACGAAATCCTCGACGGTGCCGAATTCGGGCAGCACCTTGTAGAAGTCGCGGATGTCGTAGCCGCCGTCACGCAGCGGTGAGTCGTAGAACGGCGGCAGCCAGATGCAGTCGATACCGAGCCACTTCAGATAGTCCAGCCGCTGCAGCAAGCCCTGGAGATCGCCGGAACCGTCCGCATCGGCATCCAGGAAGGCTCGGACCAGCACTTCGTAGAAGACCGCGTGCTTGAACCAGGTCGGGTCGGCGGGCAGCGACTGGGCCTCGTTGAACTCGTCGGCTCGGGGATGCTCGACGACACCGTCTTCAACGTGACTTCCCGCTGCGGGATCATGATCGGAGGCGTGTTCTCTGTCCCTGGTCAACTCCACGACCTTACACCTACCCGGGATGAAGCATCGAAAACCTTCCCGCGCCAGACGAATTCAACGCTTCCGTTCGGCAGCGGAATGAGATCAGCCCGGCGGGCCGTCACCTAGCTGAACATCGACCGAACGGCCCTGCAGTCCCACGGTGACGTGGTCGCCCGGGTGGTGCTGGTCCAGAATGTTCGTCAGCGCGGTGGCCGAGTTGACCGGTTGGCCGTTGATCGCGGTGATCACGTCGCCCGGGTTGAGCCCGGCGCCTGCGGCCGGCCCGGTCGGGATGACCTGGCGAATGACCGCGCCCCCTCCGCCCCCGGCGTCGTTGACCCCCACGCCGAGAAACGCGGTCGGCCCGATGTGAACGGTCGCCGACGATGCACCGGATCGGATCTGACCCGCGATCGCCATGGCCTCGTTGATCGGGATCGCAAAGCCCTGCCCGCGCCCAAGGTGAAAGTTCGACGTTGCGGCGGTGTTCATGCCGATCACCTGGTTGTCGGCGTTGACCGTCGGGCCACCGGAGTCGCCGGGACGAATGTTGCCGTCGACCTGGATCAGACCGGTCAAGGTCTCGGTGCTCCCGGTCAACGAGTCGTTGGCTGACACCGTCTGATTCAGCGCGCCGATGCGGCCGTCCTCGACGTTGGGCGCCCCTCCGACGCCCCCCGCGTTGCCCAGGAAGACGATCGGGTCGCCGACGCGCACCGTGTCGGAGTTGCCGATGTTGGCCACCGGCAGTCCGCCGCCGGCGAGTTGCAGCACCGCGACGTCGTGCTGGCGGTCGAACCCGATCACGGTGGCGGGGAAGACCTGGCCGTTGGCGATCGACCGCGCGGTGAGGTCCGTCGCGCCCGCGATCACGTGGTTGTTGGTGAGGATCACGCTGGGGTCGATCACGATGCCGGTTCCTGCGCCGATCGCGCTCTGATACCCCAGCTTGGCGTCGATGTCGACAATCTGCGGGCTCACCAGCGCGGCGGTGGTGGCCACGTCGCGCGGGAGGGGCGGCGTGGGCGGCGCAGCATTCGCGGGTGCCGTCGCCAGCGCCAACCCGGCGGCCGAACACAGACTGATGACGCTGCGTAACCTCCGCGGTTTGCGGCGGTGCGATCCGCTCATCCCTCCACCTCCTACATCGAACACGGCACCAACTGGCCAGCTACGTCGTGGCGGACGTAGCTTGGTTTACCTAACCGTAGCTTGCGGCGGCGATTCGGGCATATCGACGTCGCCGATCAGCCGTCGGCTCACCAGGCGGTAACTTCAAGGCTCTCGGTTGGACGGGAACTCGACGGCAAAGGTGGCTCGCCCATGGGCGTTCTTGAATCATTTCGACTCGACGACAAAGTGGTCATCGTGACCGGCGCCTCGTCGGGTCTCGGTGTGTCGTTCGCTCAGGCATTCGCCGAGGCCGGTGCCGACGTCGTGCTCGGGGCACGACGCGTGGAGCGACTGGCCGACACCGCTTCGCTCGTCGAGACCGAGGGCCGCAGAGCGCTGACGCTTGCCACCGACGTCGGTGTGCCCGAGCAGTGCCAGGCGTTGGTCGACGCCGCGATGGAGACGTTCGGCCGGGTGGACGTGTTGATCAACAACGCCGGCGTGGGCACCGCGGTCCCGGCGACCCGGGAGACGCCCGAACAGTTTCGGTCGGTGATCGACGTCAACCTCAACGGGTCGTATTGGATGGCGCAGGCTTGCGGGCGCGTGATGCGGCCCGGCAGTTCGATTCTCAACATCGCCAGCATTCTCGGGATCACCACCGCCGGACTGCCGCAGGCCGCCTACAGCGCCAGCAAGGCCGCGGTGATCGGGCTGACCCGCGACTTGGCCCAGCAGTGGGGCTCGCGCAAGGGAATCCGGGTCAACGCGCTGGCCCCGGGATTCTTCAAGACCGAAATGACCGACGAATATCCGCCCGAGTATCTCGACAGCCAGGCGCATCGATTGGTGCTCGGGCGCCTCGGTGACGGCCGCGAACTCGCGGCCACCGCAATCTGGCTGGCATCGGCGGCCGGCGGGTATGTCACCGGGCAGACGATCGTCGTCGACGGTGGACTGACCATCACCTAGGCATGCCCTACTTCGACCCCGAAGCGCACTTCGCCCGAGCGCGGATCGCCAGGCTGGCCACCGCCGGGGCCGACGGTCGCCCACACCTGGTCCCGGTGGTGTTCGCGGTGGCCGACCACGTCATCTACACCGCGGTCGACGCGAAACCCAAGACCACCCAACGACTGCGGCGCTTGGCCAACATCGAGCGCAACCCGCAGGTGAGCCTGCTCGTCGACCATTACGACGAGGATTGGACTCAGCTGTGGTGGGTGCGGGCCGACGGCGCGGCCACCATCCACCACGAGGGCACGGAACTGGCTGCCGGCCAGAACCTGCTCCGCGCGAAATATGCCCAGTATGAATCGGTTTCGCTGATCGGCCCGGTCATCGCCGTCGCCGTGCTGCGCTGGGGCAGTTGGCACGGGTAACCGAGCCTCACGTCTGTGGCGATGCTTGCCACCGCCCGTCCGGCTCGAGAACACGACGCCCGCCATGCGGCCGACGGGAGCCCGCCCAGCAGGGTATATGCCCGCCGATGCGGTCCGCCGAGAGCAACACGCGCCATTTATGGCGGGTTTGCTGCGCGTAACGTAGGGCACAATTGGGTATACCGATTGCAGGCTTGGCTTCTTGCATCGTTTCGGAGGGTGGACACCGTGGTGGGAGCGATTCGAGTGGGTTGGCTCGCGGCGCTGACCGGCGCGCTGGCCGCGGGGGCCACGGCCGCTCCGGCGGTGGCGGCGATCGCACCCCCAACCTTGAGCGCAGGCATCGCATCGATCCAGCCGGCCACCGGTGCCGTGGTCGG
>NZ_JBYCLD010000132.1:0-3352 GCF_057473725.1 Mycobacterium sp. TH-M11
CGCTGAGCAGCTAGCTCGACGAGGGTCTTTTCGTTGTGGACGCGCCGGTCTAACCTGCTTTCGCAAGTTGGCTGATGCGCTGCGGAGACACATGCAAGAGCGTCGCTGCGTCGCGCACAGGCACACCCTCGCGGGTGAGGGCGCGCGCGAACTGCTTCGCCGCCTCAGCGGCTTGCGCTTGAAGGTCGTCCGCTTGGCGGCGTAATTCTTCAACCCGATTCGCCGACTCGGCGATATCAACACCCGAAACCTTAATGCAGACAACGTGAACGGCGATTTCAGCGAGAGGGGTGTCGGTGCTGACAGCGATGAGGCTGCGCGCCATTTCTTCGATTTCGTCGACGCGACGAGCTTGCGTGACACCTTCAATCTCGGGGACGTAGATCATCCACCAGCGACCGTCGCGCTCGACACCGACTTTGTACTCGTGCATCGTCACTTTCCTTTGCTGTCGTCGATGGCCTGATTGACTTTGCGAACCACACCCGGCGATATCGTCTTGTGGCTGTCGGGCAGCGCGATCCACGCGCCTGACGGGTGCGTCCATTTCGAGTGACGTCCGTCCGTGCTGGTGCGCTCGAATCCTGCGCCCTTGAGCCGCTTTGTGACTGATCGGGTTGGTTCTTCCTTGACCATGAGAATAGTCTAGCTCGGTAGACAATTTCTAGTCAATCGTGCTAGACGAAAAATAGTGCAGGTCAGGATGGCATTTCGAACGCGTTTGCGCAGCTGTTAGAAGGCCGGATCTTCGTCACGCCAGAACGGTCCTTCGCCCTCGTCATCCTCCGCCATCACCGGCATCGCCACAGACGGAGCGGGCAGAACCCGATCGACCCGAAACCACGACGCGGGACCGAAGTACACCTCCGCGTTACCCGAACGAAGGATTCTCAGCGCGCCCGCGACCAACTCGAACTTCGTCACATCGTCGAACTCGACCGGGTCGCGCCATCGCACTATGAAGCGCTGCGGTGGCCAATCGGGCCTTCATCCGGGAGTCGATCGAATATCCGACGATGCGGTTGGAGAACACGTCCTTGATCGCACACAAGTACAGCTTTCCTTCCCTAGTGCGATGCTCAGTGATGTCGCTGAGCCACAACTGATTTAGCGCATCGGCGGTGAAATCGCGCTCGACAAGATCGTCGTGCACCGGCGGACCCACTTTGCCGTTCTCGCCACGTTTGCGCTTGCCGAACGCGCTCCACCAGCGATTGTCGGTGCACATCCGCCAGGCGGTGCGCTGCGCCATCGGTTCACCGGCGTCGCGGGCTTCCTCGACCAGGTAGCGGTAGCCGAACTCCGGATCGTCTTTGTGCGCGTTGAACAGGGCATTGGCGCGGTAGACCTCGACGACCTCCGCCTCGGTCACTGGGTTAGCCCGCCAACGGTAGTAGGGCTGGCGAGCGAGCTTGAGTACCCGGCACGTCACGGCCACGGGAATCCCGTCGGCGGCGAGCTCACTTACGAGCGGGTAGATCCTTTTCCCGGCAGATTGGCCTGCGACAGATACGCAGCAGCCCGGCGAAGGACCTCGTTCTCCTGCTCCACCAACCGATTACGACGCCGCAGATCCCGTAACTCCGTAGAGTCGCTGGCTCTCTTGCCAGGCTGGGCGCCCTCGTCGATATCGGCTTGACGCATCCACTTGTGCAGCGTCATCGGGTGAACACCGAAATCGGTGGCGATCTGCTCGATCGTCACACCGTCGTCGCGGTTGCGCGCAACCCGCACGACATCGTCACGAAACTCTCTCGGGTAAGGCCTGAGCACAACGACATCCTTCCAGCCAGCCCGTCACGGGCAAGCCAACTCAGATGTCACCTATTCGTGCAGCAGACACTGAGCCTGCGCTTTGATTTTGAAGGCTTTGGTGTGCTCGCGCCCGATGGCGTCGACATAGCTTGCCCGCCAACGACGCCCGCTGCCGTGTCGGGTGCTGGTTTGCTTCTCGGTGGTGCCGTCACTGTGACGGACGGTCTTCGTCCAGAGGTCTTCGACAGCGGCTCGACGGTTGTGCTTCACAGGTCACCTTTTCTGCTGGGTTTCGCTGTTCGCTGGTACGCAGTGAGCGCATCTGTTACGCAGTACTGACAAGCGAGTTCCGTCAATCTTAACGCAGGCAAGGCTCTGACCTGCACGTTTACAATGTCAGCAAGACAGCTTGACGCTCTAAAACGCGAGATCATGCTCTAGGTTCGAGTCCTGGTACCCCAGCAAAAACGGCCCATCACAAGCGATTAGGTGGGCGTTGAGCAGTGAGCTATGCTGACTGCTCGGATCGGTTCCGGCCCCGTCGTCTAGCGGCCTAGGACGCCGCCCTCTCACGGCGGTAGCGTGGGTTCGAATCCCATCGGGGCTACTCATCCTTCACCCCAGCCACTCGTGGGCTGGTCCGGCTTTTGCGCATCGAGATCGACGTTTTGGCGGCAAAGTTCGAGTGCGGGCATGCACAACGTCGATCTCGACGCCGGGGAAGACAACTCCCGGCCCCCGACGAACCTACAAGCCAGCCACTAGCCCGCTGCGGGGGCGGTTGAACCGCCCACCGGCATCGCCGGAATGCCGAGCTTGCGGTGGTCCCACGACCGGGTGCGTTGGGCGACGATGCGCACCGCGACCCGCTTGTTCATCATCATGTCGACCGCGGGCTTCATCTCGTCGGTGTAGGGCCCGGTGTAGCGCTCCCACACACTGACGCCCACACGGAAGATCACCTCCGGGTCGTCGACGATCTCGGCGACCCCTTCGAAGGAGACCCCGCGCAGCGTGTCGTAGGTGTCGCCGGCTTCGATCATGAAGCTCACCCGCGAATCGCGCGTGAGGTTGACGGCCTTCTGTGACTTGGCTTTGGTCTCCAGCCAGATCTCGCCGTCGACCACGCCGTACCACATCGCGGTTAGATGCGGCTGTCCGTCCGATCCGATGGTGGCCAGCGTCCCGGTACGGCTACTGGCGACGAAGTCGGTGATCTCCGTCTCGGACATGACGATCTGCGCGCGCTGCTTCGTTCCCATGGCGACAGTGTCTCAGTTCACGAATTCGCGTCTCACAACCGCCTGGTCAGTGCGTCGGCGGCCGCCAGTAAGTCGGCCGCCCAGCGCGCGCCCGGCCGGCGACCCATGCGATCGATGGGGCCTGAGACCGAAATCGCGGCGATCACCATGCCATCCGCGTCGCGCACCGGCGCAGACACGCTCGCCACGCCGGGCTCGCGTTCGCCAGCGCTCTGCGCCCAGCCTTGTCGGCGCACTTCGGCCAGCGCGCGGTCGCCGAACTTCGCGTCGGGCAACACCTCCGCGCGGGTTGCGTCATCGCCGAAGGCCAACAGCACCTTGGCGCCGGAACCGGC
>NZ_JBYCLD010000133.1:0-2729 GCF_057473725.1 Mycobacterium sp. TH-M11
ATGCACAGTCGACCCCCGGTGGGCACGGCAACACGATCGGACTCAGCCTGCTCGACACCATGATGGAATACATGGGGTATCCGCTGACCTACACTCAACACTCCGGTATCGACCAGGAGCCGCTGGGCATGAGTTCTCCCGCGGTTGCTCCCTACGGGGCTTACCGCACCGCCGACGCTCAGACCGTCGTGCTGGGTACCACTAATGATGCTGAGTGGCAGCGGCTTTCACGACAGATGATCGGGCGCGACGATCTTGCCGGCGATCCACGATTCGCCCACAATTCCGGCCGCTGCGCGCACCGTCACATCTTGGACGAGGCGATCGGCGCCTGGTGCGCCGCGCACGACCTGGAGCATGTGCAGACAACGGCCGACGCCGCCGGGATCGAGAATTCGCGCTACAACCTGCCCAGCGAAGTGCTGGTCCACCCGCAGCTGACGGCGCGTGACCGCTGGCGGCAGGTCGACACACCTGCCGGGCCGATTCAGGCTCTGCTGCCACCGCCCGTGATCGCCGGCTATCAGCCCCCGATGGGCGCGGTGCCCGGTCTGGGACAGCACACCGATGCGGTGCTCGCCGATCTCGGGCTGAGCGCCGACGAGATCGACGGGCTGCGAGGACAGGGCGCAACCGGGCCAGCGTACTCGTGACTACTAAGGAGGGGCTGTCAGTGGATCTCGGTGGCTCGTGGCTGCTGCCGAAAATCGTTGGCTTGCAGCAGGCCAAGCGGCTGGTGCTGTTGGCCGAAACCATCGGCGCCGCTAAAGCGCGGGCGTTGGGCCTGGTCACCTGGATGGTGGCCGCCGACGAGATCGACGCCTTTGTCACCGACCTCGCCGGTCGCCTGGCCGCAGGGCCGCCGATCGCGTTGGCGCACAGCAAGGCACTGTTGAACGAGGGTGCCGATCGGACTATGCACGATGCCCTGGCCAACGAGGCCCGCGCGCAGGTCGGTAATTTCGCCAGCGTGGATTCGGCGGAGGCATATGCCGCCTTCGCCGCCAGGCGCGACCCGTCGTTCACGGGGCAGTGGGCGGTCAACAGAGTGGAGCAGGGCAATGCGTGAAACAGTCATCGTCGAGGCGGTGCGGACACCCGTCGGCAAACGAAACGGTGGCCTGTCGGCCATGCATGCCGCCGACCTGTCGGCCGTGGTACTCAACGAACTCCTCGAGCGCACCGGCATCAACCCCAGGATCATTGACGACGTGGTGTGGGGTTGTGTGTCGCAGGTCGGCGACCAGTCCAGCAACATCGGCCGGTACGCGGTGCTGGCCGCAGGCTGGCCCGAACACATTCCGGGCACCACGATCAACCGGGCGTGCGGTTCCAGCCAGCAGGCGCTCGACTTCGCGGCGCAGGCGGTGATGTCGGGTCAGCAGGACGTCGTGGTCGCCGGCGGTGTCGAGGTGATGAGCCGGGTGCCGCTCGGCTCGGCTCGTGCGACCGGTCAGCCGTATGGCCCCAAAGTTCTTGCGCGCTATGACGATTTCTCGTTCAACCAGGGCATCTCGGCGGAGCTGATCGCCAAGAAGTGGGGATTCTCCCGCGCCCGGCTCGACGAATACTCCGCGCGCTCCCATGAGCGCGCCGCGGCGGCGCAAGACTGCGGTGCCTTCACCGACCAGATCGTCCCGGTATTTGTCGACGACGCCGCCGTCACCGCGGACGAGGGCATCCGGCGCGGCACGTCGGTGGAAAAGCTGGCCGGCCTCAAGCCCGCGTTCGACGAGTCCGGCGTGATCCATGCCGGCAATTCGTCCCAGATCTCTGATGGGGCAGCAGCTTTGCTCGTGACGACCTCAGACATCGCGGTCGAACTCGGCCTGACCCCGCTGGTGCGCTACGTTGCCGGTGCGGTCACCGGGGCGGACCCGGTGCTGATGCTCACCGGCCCGATCCCGGCCACCGAGAAGGTGCTTGGCAAAGCCGACGTTTCACTCTCCGACATCGGCGTGTTCGAGGTCAACGAGGCTTTCGCGCCAGTTCCGCTGGCGTGGCTTGCCGAGACCGGTGCCGACCCCGATCGGCTGAACCCCCTTGGCGGAGCCATCGCGCTCGGCCACCCGCTCGGCGCATCGGGTGCGGTGCTGATGACCCGAATGGCGCATCACATGCGCGACAACGGCATTCGGTACGGCCTGCAGACCATGTGTGAGGGCGGCGGCACCGCCAACGCGACCATCGTGGAACTCGTTGCCTGACAGCAAGATCCCGGGACCGCGATTCGCGAGGAGTGCGGCGGCGATACGTCCGAGTGCCGTTCTCACGCCGTGCTGCAAGAGGTGGCCGCCCAGGCGCGGTTGACGCTGTCGTCGTTCCGCGCTCGACTCGGGCTCTGCGCGACCCAAGAATTTGCTCGGCTGAGACCCTTGTCACAGTCGGCCAACCAACCTACTGTGTGTTCAGTTGGTTGGTTGGCCGAAGGAGTCCGATGCCCGAGACACGGCCGTACGAGTCGCTGCGGGCCAAAGGCGAGGACCGCAAACAGCGGATCCTGGCCGTGGCGCAGCGGTTGCTGACCCGGTACGGGTGGCGCAATACGACGCTGGCCCAGATTGCCGGTGAGGCCGGGGTGAGCCCGGCCGGCCTGCTGCATCACTTCGAATCCAAGGAGCAACTGCTGCACGCGGTGCTCGACATCCGTGACGCCGACGACGACGCACACGCGAACCGGGCCGGCGACCTGATTGCCGAGATCGCCGCGGTCGCCGACCGGTACTACC
>NZ_JBYCLD010000134.1:0-2231 GCF_057473725.1 Mycobacterium sp. TH-M11
GTTTCCGAAACCACGCACGCGAATCTCAGGCAGCTTGCGCGGAGCCGCAAGATGAGCATGTCCAAGATGCTGCGCCCCGTGCTCGATGACTTCGTACAGCGAGAAACGCAAAACCGCTGACGGGAGGTTCCGTCGGGTCATTCGGTTAGTCGGTCGATGTCGCGGTGCCGAGCTGAAATGCTCTCGGCACGGATCATCAATGCGGCGGACGGGACCACTTTTCCCGCCAGGTATGTCGACAACCGTGAGGCCGAGGTGCCCAGGCGTGCGGCAAATTCGGCGGCGGTGAGTCCGGAATCCGCGACGAGTGCGGCGAGTCGGCGGCGCACTTCTTCACGCGCGGACTGTTCGACCTGTGCGCGGTCCTGCTCGACGACGCGCCGAAGGGTCTCGGCAACACCGCGGTCCTCGGCCAGCTCGAGTGCTTGCACGAGGTCTTTCACGAATGGGCCCCAGGGGTCGACGCTGACCGCTGTGGCGATGTGGCGCCAGTCCGGTAGTGAGCCCCTGTCGATTGCGGCCAGTAGGCCTTCGACTCCCCAGCTGGTGACGGGGTCGGATGGGTCGACGTTGAGGTTGCGGAATCTCAGTGCGCTCATGGGACTGTCAGCATGGCGTCGGCGATTTTCTTGCACTGGCCCACGACCGCGCTCCAACTGGCCCAGCGCGGGGTCAGGTTTCGGTAGTGGCTGAGTTGCTTGGTGGTCTGGGAGTCTTTCGGTCGCGGTTCGCCGAGTTGGCGAAGCAGCTGGGAAGCGACTGCCGTTTTATCGCCAACGGTCGCGTCGTAGTAGTGGTCGAGAGCGTTCAGGACGGCGGCCGACTCGCGGATGCCGAACTGATCCGACAGGGCGGCGACATCGATGTAGTCCCGTGTCTGGTTGCGTTTGACGACGAGGTATCCCTTGATCCGCAGCGTTTCGGCCGCGGTAGGAACGGTCACCGTAGCGCCCCCCGGGAGCGTGACGAGCTGGGCTTCCAGTGGCGGTCGGCGCATCAGTTGGCGCACACCGGCTTCGATATCGCCCAGCGAACCAGGAATGATCTTTCCCGGCGTAACCCGATTCAAGACCCACTCCGGGTCTGACTCCAGCGCTTCGAGTACCACGTCGAACGTGTCGGCGAGGTCCATCACGACGTGGTCATGGTCGTAGGAGTCACGGTGGCGCGCATACAGCACTGCGGCGGAACCACCTACGAGCACTGCGTCCGGGACGAGTGTCTGCAGTCGCGCGGCAGACTCGAGCACATCGTCAAACGACATCACCCGACCTCCTGACACTTTTCATATCCGATAAGTGCATTGGTGGTTGTGGCGCTGAGGATCGCCACGATCGGTGAACGCCAAGAACATCGTTGCGCCCGCCGACGTGGACGGCACCCTGGTCCGTGGCGCGTCGCCTAACGCCGAACAAGTACGCGATGCTGTCGGCGATTGCGTCGGGCGGTCCGCTGCCGTAATTTCAACGCCCGGTTGACGGTCGGCGGAAGTCGCGTTTAGCTTTATGCAACCTGCAGGACATCTAGCTTCGGTACGGTCTGTCGACTGCACGGCACTACCTAGCGCCCGGGGAGGCAATGAATGGCTGGTCGCGACGGCACCGACGGCAACCACCGGCGTCGGTTGGCCATCCTGGGCGGGGCCGTAGGAGCATTCGCCGCCGCAGCAGCGATGGCGACCGGATCGACTATCGCCGCGGCTCCTGCCAAAGCCGACATTGACGCCCTCATCGACCCGATCATCCAGCCGCTGATCACGTCGCTCAGCGATGCAGTTGCCGGTTTCGACCCCGCCGCCGCGACCGACGTCACCAGCTTCGGCGACAGCATCCTGGCCAGCCTGAACTCGCTCGACGTGGCACTGCCGGCCAGCGCAGACTCCACGTCAGCCCTCGCGGCGGCCGCCGAGCCCGCCGCTACGGTGACGAGCGCCGACGGTGCCAGCGGCACCTACGACATTCCGATCACCGTCGCCGAGGGCACCGAGCCGACCGTGACCGCCACGGTCGACGGGGCCAGCACGAAGGATCTCGTCGACACCGGATCGAGCGGCCTGGTGATTCCCTACACAGATCTCGGCTCGAACTTCCTCAGCCAACTTGAGGCCTTATACAGTTTGGGCACTCCCACCGGCATCAGCGAGAGCGGCTACAGCGGTGGCGTGGACTACCTCTATCTCACCTACGACAACGCGACTGTCGACTACGGCGGTGTCCTCACCACGTCGAACA
>NZ_JBYCLD010000135.1:0-6918 GCF_057473725.1 Mycobacterium sp. TH-M11
TCGGCGGTGAACGCGAGGTCGGCGTCGGGCGGTTCGAGGTCGATGGTCGCGACCCGGTAGCCGTCCTTGCGCAGTCGCGCGACGATGGCAAGGCCGATCCCCGAGCCGCCGCCGGTGACAACAGCCGTTCTCACGGCGTCGCCGGGATAGGCGTCATACCGCACACAAAGAATCTCCCTTCCAGATGCGAGAACCCTACTCTCGCGTTGTGGGGGCTCGCAAGGCGATGTAGAAACCGGCCCCAACCTGGGTTGACGCCGCAATCCGTAGGTGCGTATATCGCCTACGAGGACAGCAGTCTCGTTTCTCCCGTTTCGTTGAATTCTCGTACAGGGAATGTATTATTCGCCCCGAATGAGAATGTAATTATCCCGATGTCGAGGAGCCCGAATGTCACCGCAGCACCGCGCCGCGACGATGCAGGACGCGCAGGGTTCTGAGGAGGAGCGGGGCCGTGGACCCAGCGCCGCGACGATGCAGGACGCGCAGGCATCGACGGATAGCGGGCCTGACCGGCGGCTGCTGATCGACGGCGAGCTTGTCACCGCCGAGCACGTCTTCGCGTCCCTCAACCCGGCCACCGGTGAAGTGCTCGGTTACGCCCCCGACGCCGGCCTCGCCGAGGCGCAGCGCGCGATTGCGGCCGCGCGACGGGCCTTCGACACCACCACGTGGTCGACCGACGCGGAGTTCCGCATCCACTGCCTCGACCAACTGCACCAGGCGCTGCTCGACCGCGCCGAGGAACTGCGTGAGCTCACCATCGCCGAGGTGGGCGCGACACGCGCCCTCACTCACGGCGCCCAACTCGACGAGCCAATCAAGATCGTCCGCTACTACGCCGATGTGCTGCGCAACTACTCGATGACCGAGGATCTCGGTGAAATCGAATCCCGCGGCATGCGGCACAAGCGCTGGGTGGAAAAGGAAAGCGCCGGCGTCGTCGGCGCGATCATCGCCTACAACTACCCGAACCAGCTGGCATTGGCGAAGCTGGCGCCCGCGCTGGCGGCCGGCTGCACAGTGGTATTGAAGGGCGCGCCGGACACCCCGCTGGTCACCTTGGCGCTCGGCGAACTGATCGCCGAGCACACCGATATCCCGCCCGGCGTGGTCAACGTGCTCAGCTCGTCGGATTCGGCTGTCGGAGAAGCGTTGACGGCCAGCCCGGACGTCGACGTGATCACGTTCACCGGGTCGACGCCCGTGGGCCGTCAGATCATGGCGGCGGCCAGCGAGACCGTCAAGCGCGTCTTCCTCGAACTCGGCGGAAAGTCGGCGGTCATCCTGCTCGACGACGCCGACTTCGCCGGCGCGAGCGTGTTCGCGGCGTTCTCGATGGTCACCCACGCCGGCCAGGGCTGCGCGCTGACCTCGCGGCTGCTGGTGCCCAGAAAGCATCACGACGAGATTGTCGAGTTGATCGCGCAGAACTTCGCTCACGTGCGCCACGGCGACCCGGCCGACCCGAAAACCTATATGGGACCGCTGATCAACGAGCGGCAGCGCGACAAGGTTGACGGCATGGTGCAGCGAGCCGTCGCCGATGGTGCGACCCTGGTCACCGGCGGCAAGAAGCTGGACCCGGGCTACTTCTATGCGCCCACGCTGCTGACCAACGTCGACCCCGACAGCGAGATCGCGCAGCAGGAGGTCTTCGGCCCGGTGCTGGCCGTCATCGCCTTCGAGGATGACGACGACGCGGTGCGCATCGCCAACAACTCCATCTTCGGCCTGGCCGGCGCCGTGTTCAGCGCCGATCAGGACCGGGCGCTGGCGGTCGCGCGCCGTATCCGCGCCGGATCGTTCTCGGTCAACGGCGGCAACTACTTCAGCGCCGACGCCCCGTTCGGCGGCTTCAAGCAATCGGGCGTCGGCCGCGAGATGGGCGTGGCAGGGCTGGAGGAATTCTTGGAGTGCAAGACCCTGGCAGTCCCAGCCGTCCCAGCGGGGTCGGCGTGACGAGGCCGCTGGAGGGCATCCGCGTCCTCGAGGTCGCCATGTACGGGTTCGTCCCGTCCGCGGGTGCGGTGCTGGCCGAGTGGGGCGCCGACGTCATCAAAGTCGAGCACGCGGTCACCGGCGACCCGCAGCGCGGTCTGCGCCAGACCGGCATGCTGCGGGTCGAGGGCGATCCCAACCCCAACATCGAGCACGCCAACCGGTGCAAGCGCAGTGTCGGCCTGGACATCTCGCTGCCTGAGGGCATAGAGGTGCTCTACGAGTTGGCCCGCCACTCCGATGTGTTCTTGACCAGCTTCCTGCCCGGTCACCGCAGGAAGTTCGGTATCGATGTCGACGACATTCGCGCGGTCAACCCGACCATCATCTATGCCCGCGGTAGCGCGCTGGGGCCGCGCGGCGCCGAGTCGGAAAAAGGCGGCTACGACATGACCGCGTTCTGGTGCCGAGCCGGAACCGCGGCCACCATCACTCCGCCCGGAACCGAAGGCATGGTCGGTCCGCCCGGACCGGCCTACGGCGACACCATCTCTGGCACCAACCTCGCCGGTGGCATCGCGGCGGCGTTACTCAAGCGTGAGCGCACCGGTGAACCGTCGGTCGTCGACGTCTCGCTGCTCGGCAGCGGCCTCTGGTCGCTGGGCCACACGGTGGCCTTGACGACGCATCTGGGTCAGCGCATGGAGGCGTTCCCGCCCGGGGTGCACGGGTCACCGATCAATCCGCTGGTTGGCCTGTATGCGACATCGGACGGCCGCTACATCTCGTTCGTGATGATGCAGGCGAGCAAGTTCTGGGCCGACGTCTGCCGGCACATCGACCAGCCCGAGTTGGCCGACGATCCGCGCTTCGACTCAAACGAGAACATCGCCGCCAACACCGCGGAGGCCGTGCAGATCCTCAGCAAGACCATCGCCACGCGCAGCCTTGCGGACTGGAGCGAACGGTTTGCCACCCTCGCCGGGCCGTGGGCCCCGGTGCAGGACACGTTGCAGGCAGCGGGTGACGCTCAGGTCCGCGCCAATGAATATGTAGTGCAGGCAGGAGAACTCGAACTGGTGGCCAACCCCGTCCAGTTCGACGTGGCCGCACCGGTGTCGGGACCTGCGCCCGGGTTCGCCGAGCAGACCGACGAAATCCTGCAGGAGCTGGGGTTCGACTGGGACCGCATCATCGAGCTCAAAACTATCGGCGCGGTCACTTAACGTGGAGGTCGCTCGGTTGCCGGTTTTCACTCCCGCGGCAGATGAAATAGGTCATACTCGCGGGACGCTTCCAAATGTGGGAATCGCTCGGTCCGCCCTGTCCGAGAGCGTGGTACTACGCGAACGACGCGAAGGGACGGTGCGCACCGATGGCGACTAAAGGTGCGGAGCGCTGGTCTACCGGGATCAGCATGCCGAACGGGCTGTCCGGCGCGATGCAGGCCGTCGGTGGGCTCTTCGCGATGGGCGCTGACGCCATCAAATTCGCATTCCGCAGACCGTTCCAGGCGCGAGAGTTCTTGGAGCAGTCCTGGTTTATCGCGCGCGTCGCGCTGGCCCCGACCTTCCTGGTAGCGATTCCGTTCACGGTCTTGATCAGTTTCATCCTCAACATCCTGCTGCGCGAACTCGGCGCCGCGGACCTCAGCGGTGCCGGTGCGGCTTTCGGCGCGGTCACCCAGGTCGGTCCGCTGGTGACGGTCTTGATCGTGGCCGGTGCCGGCGCGACCGCGATGTGTGCGGACCTCGGCTCGCGAACGATTCGCGAAGAAATCGACGCGATGGAAGTGCTGGGCATCAACCCGGTCCAGCGCTTGGTGACTCCCCGGATGCTCGCCGCCGGTTTGGTGGCCCTCCTGCTCAACAGCCTGGTCGTCATCATCGGAATCGTTGGTGGCTATGTGTTCTCGGTCTTCGTGCAAGACGTCAATCCGGGCGCGTTCGCCGCCGGAATCACCTTGCTCACCGGGGTGCCCGAGGTGGTCATTTCCTGTGTCAAGGCATCGCTGTTCGGTGTCATCGCCGGGCTGGTCGCGTGCTATCGAGGACTGACGGTTTCCGGTGGCGGCGCCAAGGCAGTCGGCAATGCCGTCAACGAGACCGTGGTTTATGCGTTCATGGCGTTGTTCGTCGTCAATGTGGTCGTCACGGCGATCGGCATCCGATTCACCACGAAGTGATGATGGGGGAGATGCCGTGTCGGTGAGGACGCTGCGAGCCGCATATCCGCGGGCCTTTCACGCCTTGGGCTACTGGCGCCGGCCCGTTGGCGCGCTGGCCTCGGTAGGTGACCACACGGTGTTCTACGGTAAGGCACTGGCCGGCATACCCTTCGCGGTCACCCGCTACCGGCGAGAGATCATCCGCCTTGTCGCCGAAATCAGCATGGGCGCCGGGACATTGGCGATGATCGGCGGAACTGTCGTCATCGTGGGCTTCCTGACGCTGGCCGCCGGCGGCACGCTCGCGGTACAGGGCTACAGCTCGCTGGGCAATATCGGTATCGAGGCGCTCACCGGATTCTTGGCCGCCTTCATCAATGTCCGTATCGCGGCACCGGTGGTCGCCGGAATCGGTTTGGCTGCCACGTTCGGTGCCGGTGTTACCGCGCAATTGGGTGCGATGCGGATCAGCGAGGAAATCGATGCGCTGGAATCCATGGCGATCCGGCCGGTCTCCTACCTTGTCAGCACCAGGATCATCGCGGGCATGCTCGCCATCACTCCGCTGTACAGCATTGCCGTCATATTGTCTTTCCTGGCAAGTCAATTCACCACTGTTGTACTGTTCGGCCAGTCGGGTGGGCTTTACGACCACTACTTCGGCACCTTCCTGAACCCGATCGATCTATTGTGGTCGTTCCTGCAGGCGGTGCTGATGGCGATCGCGGTCCTGCTTTTGCACACCTACTACGGGTTTTTCGCGTCTGGCGGGCCAGAGGGGGTCGGTGTCGCGACCGGCAACGCGGTGCGCACGTCGCTGATCGTCGTGGTGTCGGTGACGCTGCTGGTCTCGCTATCGATCTACGGCTCAAACGGCAATTTCAATCTCTCGGGATAAGGAAGATAGTCCATGCGCCACAACGGGATTCGCGCGCTGACGGGCCTGGTGACCGTCGCGGTACTCGTCGCGATCGTTGCCGTCGCGGTGGGCTTGTTCCGGGGCAGCTTCACCGACAGTGTTCCGGTGACCGTGCTGTCCCCGCGGGCCGGTCTGGTGATGAACCCGGACGCCAAAGTCAAGATGCACGGCGTGCAGGTGGGCAAGGTTGCCTCGATCGAGTTGCGCCCGGACGGTCAAGCCGCACTGCATCTGGCGATGTATCCCGCCGAGCTGCACTTGATTCCGGCCAACGTGCTCGTCGACCTCACCTCGCCGACGGTGTTCGGCGCCAAGTTCGTCGAACTGGTGCCCCCGGCGCAACCATCAACACGGGCTCTGCACGCCGGTCAGGTGCTCGACAGTGACCATGTCACGGTCGAGGTCAACACGGTGTTCAAACAGTTGACGGCGGTGCTGGGTACGCTCGATCCCGCGAAGCTCAACGAAACCCTCGGGGCCATCTCGCAAGCACTGAGCGGCCGAGGCGAAAAGATCGGGCAGGCGTTCAGCGACTTCGACTCGTTCCTGGCGAAGTTCCAACCGACGTTGCCGGCGCTGAGCCACGACATCGCCATGTCGGCACCGGTGTTCCGGGCCTACGGCGATGCGTCGGCGGATCTGGTGAAGACCCTTGACAACTCGGTGAAGATCAGCAAGACGATCGTGGACGAGCGACGCAACCTCGACACACTGTTGATCAGCGCGATAGGTCTGGCCGACGTCGGCAATGACGTCCTAAGCGCCAACCGGAATGCGTTGACGAACGTCTTCCATCTGCTGGCGCCGACGACCGATCTGCTCAACGAATACGCCCCGGCGCTGACGTGCACCTTCGCCGGTGATGCGGTTATAGCGAAGGGGCCGGTATTGCCCGAACCGAGCATCGCGATCTCGTCGAGTCTCACGTGGGGTGCCGAACGCTATCGGTATCCGGCCAACCTGCCCAAGGTTGCGGCGACGGGCGGCCCGCACTGCATGGGTCTTCCCAACCGTCCCTTCAACAGCACGGCCAAAGTTCTCATCGCAGACACCGGCTCCAATCCGGTGGTGTACGGCAATCCGCAACTGCTGCTCAACTTCGACGGCCTCAAACAGCTGTTGTACGGCCCGATTGACGGCCCACCGCGCAATCCCGCACAGGTCGGACAACAGGGATGAGGGGCTCACTGCGCGCCACGGTCATCAAGTTCGGCGTCTTTGTCGTCGCGATGTCGGTGCTGACCGCGTTTTTGTTCTTTACCTTCGGCCAGTACCGCACCGGCGCGGTCACCGGATATTCCGCGCTCTTCAACGATGCGTCGCGTCTGAAGGCCGGAGACTCGGTGCGGGTCGCCGGCGTCCGGGTGGGCACCGTCAACGGTGTCGCCCTGCAGCCGGACAAAAAGGTGGTGGTGAAGTTCGACGCAGACCGGACCGTCGCGCTGACCGAGGGCACCAAGGCGGCGGTGCGATACCTCAACCTGGTCGGTGATCGGTATCTCGAACTGGTCGACGGGCCGGGTTCGGCCAAGCGGCTACCGGCCGGCGGGCAGATCAACGTCAGTCACACCGCGCCCGCACTTGATCTCGATCTGCTGCTGGGCGGACTGAAACCGCTTATCCACGGCCTGAATCCGCGAGATGTCAACGCGCTGTCGTCAGCTCTGTTGGAAGTGTTCCAGGGTGAAGGCGGCACCTTGCAATCGCTGCTGGCCAAGTCGTCGTCATTAACCAATACGCTGGCCGACAACGACCAAACGATTGAGCGTCTGATCGAGAACCTGAACACCCTGGCGGCAACCCTGAAAAAGGACGGCGGTCAATTCTCCGGCGCGATCGATCGCCTCGAGCGGCTGATCACGGGGCTGGCGAACGACCGAGACACTTTCGG
>NZ_JBYCLD010000136.1:0-1960 GCF_057473725.1 Mycobacterium sp. TH-M11
CGCAGAGAGGACACCCGATCGCTGGTGGCACCGGCCGCCGACAGACAGGAACTTCAGCAGTGGCGCAGAAGATGGCGTCGACCTCGGCGATCAGCGCCAGCACGACCGACGCGTCCTCAACACCCAGGGCCGCGGCCAGCGCAACTGGCTCGGTGGCGCTAGGCGGTGTCGGCGCCGCCAGCGTGGTCTCCTGCATCATTGCTCACCTCCTTGGCTTGATCAGGTGCGGAGACCCAGGGCTGATGAGCCCCGGGTGTCCGTGGCATCAGACCCCGGCGGGTTCTCTCGCAGGTGCCCGGTTGAGCACCGTGTCGCCGTCCTCGGTGATCACTTTGTTGCCCTTGGCGGCGTCGGGACGGCCGACGATGATCTTGCGGGGCTTGGCCTTTTCAGCCACCGGGATCGCGAGTCGCAAGACCCCGTCTTTGTAGTCCGCGGTGATTCGGGCGGTGTCGAGGTTGTTGCCCAGCACCAGTTGACGAGAGAAGACACCGCGGGGCCGCTCGGTGGCGAGCATCTCCCGGGACGGGTCGACCGCGGCGCGTTCGGCTCGCACGGTCACCACGTTGTTCTCGATGTCCAGATCCAACGAATCGATGTTCACTCCGGGCAGATCGAACTCGACGATGAACTCGTCACCGTCGCGCCAGGCGTCCATCGGCATGCCGGCGGGTCGGGCTGCTGTGCCGAGAACCTGTTGGGTGAACCGATCCAGATCGCGGAACGGATCTGTGCGCATCAGCATGGTTGCCACCTCCAACTGTCCTTTCTTGTGTCCACACTTTCTTGCGTCTACCGATGGCTTATCTGTGCCATCTGGTATAGATTTTTGTATAGCACTGCGACATGACGGATGCAAGTAGTGGAACAGGAAAAATTTTGAACGCTGGCGAAATGGGCCCGGCCCGGCCGGAAACAGGGCCGGCTAACGGGCTCCCAGCCTCCGATCGGGGGGTCTACGGGATCGCGGTAGCCGCCGAATTGTCCGGCGCGCCACTGCAATCGCTGCGGCTGTGGGAGCGCCGCGGCCTGCTGTTCCCCTCGCGCACCGACGGCGGCACCCGCCGCTACAGCGCCGACGACCTGACCCGGATCGAACGAATCCTCACCCTCGTGGCCGCCGGGGTGAACATCGCCGGCATCGGCCGCATCCTGGACCTCGAAGACGACAACACCGCGCTCCGCGAGGCTGTCGGCCACGACGAAGCCCGGTGAGCGCGGCGCGCCACCACGCGCCTGCAACGACTGCATTCTTGACGACGCCAGCCGCCTGATCGAGCAGACTTCGGCCAACTCACCCTCGCGCCGGTGCACACGACGAGCCCGATCACGCGACGGTGGCGGACATCGGCCAGGCGGCTATTCGTCGGCTCGTTCGACCACACCATGTTCGGCGAGATGGTCGATCAGCGGAGCCGCCCCCGCGGCCAAGTGTTCCGACATTGCTGTGCGGGCGGACTCGCTGTCGCGCCTGACCAACGCGGCCACCACCCGGCGGTGGTCTTTGATCGATTGATCCGGCCAGCCGGCGATGATAGGAAACACGGATTCGGGAGCGTAGCGGGTGATCTGCGACATCATCTGCGCGAGCTTGGGCGACTGGGCCGCCACGTTGATGGCTCGATGGAATTCGTGGTTGAGACGCACCGTTCGCTCAATGTCATTGCCGGCGTAGGCATCCTCCAGCTGGGACTGGATTTCTTTGAGTCCACGGAGTTGGTCGTCGTCGATGTTGGCCGCGGCGCGCGCAGCCAGCTCGCCACCCACATGCGCCTGGAGGTTGGCGACATCGGCAAGATCACGCTCGGTGACCGGAAGCACCACGAAGCCGCGCCGCGGCTGCTGAGCCAATAGACCCTCGGCCCGCAGTTCGAAAAGCGCTTCGCGTACCGGGGTGACGCTGATTCCCAGTTCGGCAGCCAGCTGATCGAGACGAACGTATTCACCCGCGGAGTAGGTG
>NZ_JBYCLD010000137.1:0-2460 GCF_057473725.1 Mycobacterium sp. TH-M11
CCCACTTCTCGAGGTGGCGCAAGAAACCTATCAGCCAAATGATGATCCAAGTGGCATCGGCCAACCCGGCAGCAAGGATAATCGACTCTATCGTAAGGCGCTATCGACCGAGATACTGCGCAACGCAACCCCTGATGGCGAGTTGCGCGCCTACCTTATGCACGGCGTCTGGGAATCCGTCTGGGATCATGAAAACTCCCATCTCGACACCCGGTTTCAGGAAGCCTCCGGTCCGGTAGGAGCCGGGGTCGAAATCGGCCCCGTTGAACCGTTCTATTTGACCCGGTTCCTGGCCAAAGCGTGAGCAAACCCAGGTTTGTTTCATCGACCTTGACACGTTCCGACCACCTAACTTGTTGCCCGCGGCAATCAGACCAAGCCATGTTCGAAAGCGTCCTGCGTAGGAATCATCCAGGCCTGCTACCTGCACCTCCATTTTTTTGCGCGGACTGGCTGGGCCGGTTCGAGCCGGTTCTGGCCGGCGCGTGGGCCTTTCGCAGCAGCGAGCTTATGATGCAGTGGCCGAGATGCGTTAGCTTGCAACGCGACCCAGGTGTTACCAGTGGGTCGTCGAAGGAAACATCAAGGCCTGATTCGATGAGATTGATCACTCCGCATTGACGGGGCGGGTGCCTCAACGCGTCGGGGCCAACCGCACTCCCGCCCATTTGTTCAATCCCGTTCTTCGTCGGGCAAGCGGAGATCTTGATGGTCAGCACGCAGGACTGAGGGCGCCAGTTCCAAGCAAGTGTGAGAGTTGTTGCAGCACAGTTCTATTCACTCAGTAGTAGACCCATGCGGCATGCCGTTCGCTGTCCAGCAATCCAGCGGCGCGCAAAACCTTGAGGTGATGGGAGATGGTGGGCTGGGTCAGTTCAATCCCTACCGACCAATCGCACACGCAGGCTTCACCGGCTCTTCCGAGTTGGCGGGGGTCTGGTGTGACCGATTCGGATCGTGTCGGTGACTGATTGAGGGCTCGCGCCCTTGTGGACTGGGTGTTCTCACACATCCGGGTCGCAGAAAGGCGCGAGCTTGTCCAACGGTACATTGCTGCTTGGTCTCGAAGGCATCGTCGTCGACACGGTGCACCGCAACGACGAGGGCGTGCGGGTGGTGACGGTGCACACCGCCCCCGACTACGTCGGCCGGTGCACGAAGTGCCGTACACGGTCGCGCCGGTCGCGCGGTTGGGTCACCACTCGCCCACGCGATATCAAGATCGGGCCGGACCGGCCGCGGATGGTGTGGCAGAAACGTAAGTGGTTGTGCACCAACACGTCCTGCGACAAGAAGACGTTCACCGAGGCCACACCGAGTGTTCCGACACGGGCACGGGTGACCACACGGGCCAAAGCAGAGATGGCCTCGGCGGTACTCGACGACATCCGGCCGGTTGCCGCGGTCGCCGCAGACTACGGCTGCACCTGGAACACCTGCCATGCAGCCGTTGAGGCCACCGCCGACCCGGTGCTCGGCGGTGAACCCGCACCGATCACCGTGCTCGGTATCGACGAGACCCGCCGCGGGAAGGCCAAGTACGAGACCTGCCCGGATACCGGCAAACGAGTGTGGGTGGACCGCTTCGACACCGGCCTGGTCGACATCACCGGCAACGCGGGCCTGCTGGTGCAAATCAACGGTCGATCAGCCAAACCCGTAGCCGACTGGCTGGGTGCACGAACCCCGCAGTGGCGATGCCAGATCACCCATGTGGCGATCGACATGTCGATGACCTACGCCAAGGCCGCCCGTGACGCGCTGCCGCACGCAGAGCTGATCGTCGACAGATTTCACCTGGTCAAGCGAGCCAACCAGACCGTCGAGGAGGTGCGCCGGCGGACCACCTGGGATAGTCGCGGGCGCCGCGGCCGCAAGGCCGACCCCGAATGGCTCAACCGGCGCCGGCTGCTGCGCGCCGCCGAACGGCTCACCGACACCCAACGCGACCGCCTGGTGGCCGCCCTGGCTGCCGCCGACCCCGGCGGAGACATCCTGGCCGCCTGGATCGCCAAAGAACTGCTGCGCGACGTGCTGGCCTGCACTGCGACCGGCGGCATGCGCTATGACATCGCCGCCGCCTTGTACCGGTTCTACGCATTCTGCGCCGCCACCAAAGTCCCCGAGATCCACGACCTCGCTCAAACCATCGAAACATGGCAGCAGCCAATGCTTCTCGCGATCACCACCGGCCTGTCGAACGCGCGAAGTGAGGGCTACAACCGGATCGTAAAGCACGTCGGACGCGTCGCTTTCGGCTTCCGCAACCCCGATAACCAACGTCGCCGAGTACGGTGGGCCTGCACCCGCCAATCACGGCGAGCGCCGCTCAGGGCCAGGAAACTACACCCCTGCTAACTCGGAAGAGCCCTATATCCGGGGTCGCAAGATTGGCCTGACCGCCCGGACCATGCAGCAGCTCCTCGGAGTCGGCGAGCCGGACTTCGGCGTTCTGCTTGA
>NZ_JBYCLD010000138.1:0-5424 GCF_057473725.1 Mycobacterium sp. TH-M11
GCGTCCTTGGACGCCACGATCATGTCGGTGGCGAGCGCCAACTCGGTACCACCGGCCAGCGCGTAGCCCTCCACGGCCGCGATCAGCGGCTTGACCGGCGGACGCTCGGTGAAGCCCATGCCACGGCCTTCGACGATGGGCACCTCACCACGGGCAAACGCTTTGAGGTCCATCCCCGCGCAGAACGAACCGCCCGCTCCGGTCAGGATGCCGACCGAGAGGCCCGGGTCCGAATCGAGCCTGTCCATCGCGTCGGCCAGGCCGTGGGCCACGGCGGAGTTGACCGCGTTCTTGGCCCTGGGCCGGTTGATGGTGATGATCAGGATCCGGTCCCGCTGTTCGACGAGGATTTCGGGCTCGGCGGCTTCTTCAGTGCTCACGACGCTGTGACGCTCCTTCTTCGCTACGGCAGGTGTCTGTCCAGAGATCGTATCGACCCGCGGTCGCTCGACTAACATCACGGCCAAATGGCTGCCACCGATAGCGAACCCAGCGAGATGACCAAGTGGGATCCCGCCCTCACCGAACGCGTGATGGGCTGGCTTCGTCCACTCATCAAGGGCTATCACCGGGCCGAGGTCCGCGGGCTGGAATCTTTCCCGCCGGGCGGCGCGCTGGTGGTGGCAAATCATTCGGGCGGACTGTTCGCGATGGACGTGCCGGTGTTCGCCACCGGTTTCTACGAGCAGTTCGGTTACGACCGACCGGTCTACACGCTGAGCCATGACCTCATCTTCGCCGGACCCACCGGCGAGTTCTTCCGCCGCACCGGCTTCATCCGGGCCAACCACGAAAACGCCGACGAGGCGCTGCGATCCGGCGGCGTGGTGGTGGTCTTTCCGGGCGGCGATTACGACGTGTACCGACCGACGTTGTCGGAGAACGTGATTGACTTCGATGGCCGCACCGGTTACGTGCGGGCCGCGATCAACGCCGGGGTCCCGATCGTGCCGGCGGTGGCCATCGGCGGTCAGGAAAGCCAGCTCTACCTGTCGCGTGGAATGGGGCTGGCCAAGGCACTGCGGCTAGACAAGTTGATGCGGGTGAACATCCTGCCGATATCGGTCGGCTTCCCGTTCGGCCTTTCCGCGGTGCTCCCGATCAACCTGCCGCTGCCGACCAAGATCGTGATGCAGGTGCTCGAACCCATCGATGTGACAGCCGAATTCGGCGAGAATCCAGATATCGACACGGTCGATTCCCACGTCCGGCGGGTCATGCAGAGGGCACTCGACGGCCTGGCCGAGCAGCGTCGCCTACCGGTGATCGGATAGCGACGGCGGTCGGCCTGCTGGGCAGGGGCACACTTTTCGCCCACCTCTCAGCGACAACCCGGCGCCGCCGCCGGATTGTCGCTCGGAGGTGGGCACTTTGGACACCGCCTGGCCGAGCGCCTGCAGTGGCGCGTGAGTTAAGGTTCAGCCCGTTCGCCGAGCGTGAAGCCACCGCGGAAAATCCGCGCAAAAGTCGCAGCAGTTTCACGTTCAGCGCAGAGCCTCACGCTGGAGCCAGCGCTCCCTCGATCACCGCCAGTCTTTCAGAAAGCCCTGCAGCGCGCCGGATCTCGATGACCTCCTCGACCACCGCCTCGGTGACTTCGTGCGGGTCGTCGACCGTCGCGCCGTCGGCGAGCACCGAGACATTCAGCTGGTCGACGTAGCTCCACACCGTGATGTTCAGACCGCTGCCAGCGGTCAGCGGGCCAACCGAATAGATCTCGGTGACCAGCGCGCCACCGACTCGCCCGCGCTCGCGGGGGCCCGGGACGTTGGAGATCGGCAGGTTGAGCACCTTGTTCTGCCCGTCACGCCCGGCCAGCCACCGGAACAGCGACTCCGAGGGTGCCGGCGGGAAGTACGCCGCCCATCGACTGACGAGTTCCGGGCCGAGCAGATGGTGGCTCTCCTTGGCGTCGACCGCGTAGTCGTGCGAGCGCCGCACCCGCTCCAGCGGATCGTCGACGTCGGCAGGCAACGCCACCATCATCCCGGTGAACCGGTTGCCCGACACCCGGTCCGGTGAGAAGTCGAAGCTCACCGGCACCGATGCCAGCAGCGGGTGATCGGACTCGCCGTCGTATTTCAGTCGTAGCTTGCGCAGCGCGCCCGCCGACAGCGCCAGCACCATGTCGTTGATCGTGACGCCGAGCGCCTTGCCGGTCTCCTTGATGTCACTGAGCGCCAAACTGGCGGTCGCGAAACGGCGGTCGGGGGTGAGCTTGTGGTTCATGAAGGTCGGCGGCGGGGTGAACGGCATCGTCAACTCCGGCGACAGCTTGCGGGAGCTCTGCCGCACCCGATTGATGCCCTTCGCGGTGTAGCCGATGGTCCCCGGGATCCTCCCGATATGGCGCACGTGATCGGCGAACGCCGACCGCACCAGGGTCGCGGTCGACGGCGCCGGGTCGGCCGCGTACCGGACCTCGCCGCTCTGCGGCCCGGGCGCCAGATCCATGCCGCGCGCCAACAGGTTCGCCGCGGCCACCCCGTCGGCGAGTGCGTGATGGACCTTGCCCACCACCGCAATCCGGTCGTCGGCCAGCCCTTCGACGAAGTACATCTCCCACAGCGGATGGTCCCGGTCCAGCGGCGTGCTGGCGATCTCGCCGATCGCCTCATCGAGCTGGCGTCGGCCCCCCGGCGCCGGTAGCCGCCAGGGCCGCACATGGTGGGTCAGATCCACGTCGCAGTTTTCCCGCCACATCGGATGATGCAGCTTGAGTGGAATGTCAACCAGCTGATAGCAGAACGGCTCCAGCTTGTAGAGCCGACTATGGATCACCCGGCGGAACGCGTCGATGTCGAAGTCACGACGGTCGGGGTCCAGCTCGATGACCGCGACTTTGAGTGTGTGCATGTGAACGTTCGGCGTTTCGCTGTAAAGCAGTACCGCGTCCCAGCCGCTCAGCCGCTTCATGGGTCGGACATTACAACCGGGCTGCGGCTAAATGACTTCTTTGGACATGTCCCCGGTGGCCGCGATCATCCGATCGCGATAAACCTGACCCAGGAACAGTCCGACCGCCGTCGACATCGCGCCGGTGCGGGCACCGTCGGTCAGGTCGAAACCGTGCCCGGCGCCGGGCAGTTCCACGTAGCTGACGACCGACCGGGAGATCGACCGGAGCCGCTGCACGAAGCTGCGCGCCTGCGCTACCGGAATCACCGTGTCGCTGCTGCCGTGAATCACCAAGAACGGCGGGGCATCTGGGCCTATCCGCGCGATCGGCGACGCGTTGGCAAACACCTCTGGATGCCGGTCGATTCGGCGCTTGACGACGACCCGCTCGAGGAAGTCGACGAACTGTTGCCGCTCGGGCGTCGAGCGGTCCTCCCAATCGTAGCGACCATAAATGCCCACCACCGCGTCGACGGAAGTATCCGAATCCGGTGGCAGCTCGGTCTGCATGTCGGGGTCGTTGGCGGTCAGCCCCGCCAGCGCCGCCAGGTGCCCGCCGGCCGAACAACCGGCTACCGCAATGAAATTGCGGTCACCGCCGAACTTGTCGACATTGGCGCGAGCCCAGGCGATCGCGGTCTTGACATCGGTGATGTGCGACGGCCAGCGGTTGCGCGGGGAGACCCGGTATTGCACCGACAGGCAGACCCAGCCCATCTCGGCCAGGTGTGACATCAGTGCGTAGCCCTGGAGCTGACGCCCGCCGTGCACCCAGGCGCCGCCGGGCACGAAGATCAACACCGGCGCCGGGCACACCGGCAGATCCTGACGACGCCACACGTCCAGTAGTTGCGACGGGTGCTTGCCGTAGCGCACCGAGGAGCGGTGCAGGAAGCGGCGGTGTTGCAGCGCACGCCAGAATGGTGGTGTGTGGTCGGGCGACGGCCACTCGACATCAAGGTCCCTGCCCGAGACCACGCCGCGTAACGCGGCGTCCACAACCGTTTGGGTCTGGTCACGTTCGGCTTTCCGGGCCTCGCCGATGCCAGGAGTGAGCCGCGACCTGGCCGACGCCGACATGAACGCGGGTGCCAACCGGGAGCCCCAGATGCCCATCGCAGTAATGCCGCCGAGGGGTTCCAGATGCCGGCCGACCACCGGTAGGGACGCTATCGCGTCGCTGGCCGCCAGCATGTAGTCGCCAGGGCGGGCTCGCAGGAACCATTTGGCCCGAGCGGCCATGGTGCGCCCAGCGGCGCGTGGCGCCGGTCGTGCCGTCATCGAGGCAGCGTACCCCGCAGTTCGGCTATCCAACCGAAAATCTCGCCCAGCCGGCCGCTGACCGCCGTAGTCCCACCAAATGATGCCAACCGGCGTAACGTAGGAGATGTCGGGCAGCTCGATGACGAGCGGAAATGCCCGATCGAAAAGGACAATCTGATGGCTTCACCGACCACGACTCGTTCACCTTATTTCCTTCGCCTGGAACTGGTTCGGGACACCCTCATGTCCCATTCCAAGCTCAAAGACAAGGAAGCCAGCGAACTGGCGGAACACATTCTGCAAGCGCTGAATTCGATTCCCGAGAAAATTCGCTGAGTACCCATCCGCAGAGGTCCTGCATTTCTTGACCAATACGGTTTTCCCGATTCGTGTGTGCGATCGACTATTCGTCAGATTGACGCATCACCCTGCGATCTACGTGCCTAATTCGCCCGCGCGACTGAGGGTTTGAATCATGACAGTCACAGTGACCCGTCAACACGGCGACACCGAGAAAGAGCCGCACAGCTACCCCACGGGTGCGTGGACCGACCCGGTTTCCCCGCAGACTTAGAGAGCCCGTCGGTTGTCGCGCCGCGAGACTCCCCGATGAAGCACGAATCGCCGGCAGCGGGGATGACTTCCGACGAGGCTCAGGACCACTCGTCGGCTCTCGGTCGGCTCAACGACCGGTTCCATCTCCAACAACGGCTCACCGACGCGGTCAAAGGCTCCGGCGGATCGCCCTCAACGAGGTGGTCAGCGCGGGGACCGCGGTCTTCGGAAGCGTTGGTGCTGGCCATTTTCGTCGCGGTGCTCGACTTGGTGCCCATCGTCGGATCGCCGCTTGCCGGAATCGTCACTGCTGCGGTGGCATTGACCGTCTCGTTCCCAGTTTGCATCGCAACTGTCGCGTTTTTCATCGTGTTTCGGCTTCTTGAGGATTACCTACTAATTCCGCGAATCATCGGCCGGGCAGTGCGGCTGCCGGGCTTGATAACCGTGGTCGCAGTCCTCTTCGGCGGTGCGCTGCTCGGGATTGTTGGTGCCCTGGTGGCTATTCCGATCGCAGCTGCCCTCCTGTTGCTCACCCAGGAAGTGCTCTACCCCCGACTCGACGAGATCTGAGGGCATCCGGGAGCCTAGTGACGGTGATCGCCTGCGTGCGGCGCGGTCGGTTGTCGACCGTACGTCCGGCGACCGACGAACGAACCCTTCATTTTGCCCAGCCAAGTGGTGGGCAATTCCGAGTCCACCGTTGAG
>NZ_JBYCLD010000139.1:0-14757 GCF_057473725.1 Mycobacterium sp. TH-M11
CGCTTCCATATGCATTTCACCCCGACCGGCTCCTCCTGGCTCAACCAGGTCGAGCGCTGGTTCGGGTTCCTCACCGACCAGCTCCTGCGACGTGGCGTCCACAAAAGCGTTGCGGCACTGGAAAAGGACATCAAAAATTGGATCAAGCACTGGAACTCCGACCCCAAGCCATTCGTCTGGAAAAAGACCGCCGAAGAGATCCTCGACTCACTCGCCAAATATCTTCAACGAATTTCAGGCGCAGGACACTAGGGCGTGGTGAGCTGCCGCGTCCACCTTGTTCGGTGGACTCAGGCGCTCAGAACCGGCCACCGCCGCCCATGAAGCCGCCGTCGGAGGAGCCCGACCCGCCGAACGATGTGGGGCCCCAACCTCCGCCGAAGCCGCCACCGAAACCGCCGCGCATCGCGTCGCCCAGCATGTCGCCGATGATGATGCCGCCCATCATTGCCCCGGTGTGGTCGCCGCTGCCGTAGCGCGAGGTGTACGCCAACTGCGCGGACTGCACGTCGGACTCGGCCAGCGACTGGGCTTGGGCGGCCAGCGACACGGCGTTGTTGGCGTGGGTGATCGCTTCATCGAGGTCGGTCGCCTTCGTGTCGTGCGCGGATTCGATCTGTCGGCTCGCCTCAGACAGCCGCGTGCGGGCCTCGGGCCCGACGCTGCCGCGCCGGTTGTCGATGTAGTCCGACACGGCGTGCACCCGCGCCTGGGCAGCGGACAACGTCTGGTCCAAGGTGCGGGCGAGTCGCTGCGCGGCGGCCTGCTCCTCGATGACCGTGGCCAGCAGCCGGTTCAGCTCGGCGTTGGCCTTGGTCACTGCGGTGAAGGAGGTCAGCGGATCGGCTGAGCCGCTGGTGTGCGCCGCGCCGAGCGCGCGCGACGCCGCGTCGCGGGCACCGGCGAGATCGCGCAGGTGCGGCGCCCGCGCTTCCTGAGCGGACTGCAGTGCGGTGTCGGCGTGATCGATTCCGGATTGGACGTCGGCGATCAGCGACGGCAGAGTGGCTACGGCGCGCCGGATATCGCCGGCGGCACTGTCGACCGCGTCGAGCAACGAACGGGCTTGCCCCAGTGCGGATTCCGCGGCACGTACGGCGTCGACAAGTGCGCTCAGCTCACCGCTGACCGGCGTGGACGCCTTCTCGCGGGCCTGAGTGAGGTTTTGCTCGGCGAACGCCAGCCGGTCTTTGGCGGTCGCGACATTGGTGGCCACCGAGGCCAACGCGGAAGAGTCGAATTCGTTGTGCAGCGCCGTCATTCGCTGTTCCGCCGGTTCGATGCGAGCAGTCAGGTCGACCAGCTGCTGGGTCAGGGTGTCCAGCCGCGTCGGGGCGTTGACCACCAGGTCGCGCATCTGCTCGAAATCCTGCCGCTGCGACTCCAGCTCGCGGTCGGCCCGGGCCGCGCCGACGATCACCTCGGTCAGCAGCTGACGACGCTGGGCGCGGGTCTCGGGGATCGCGTCGTCGAGTTGTTGACGCACCGTGAACGCCTGGGCCAGAGCCGCTTTGGCGGCGTCGACCGCATGGGTGAAGGGCTGGGTCCGTTGCTCGCCGAACTCCTCGATCGTCAACGCCAGCTCGTTGGCGCTGGTGCGCACAGCGTTGTCGACATCGACCACCTTCCATCGCGACAGGTCGTCGAGCGCACCCAGCGACAGGCTGGCCAAGGCGTCGGGGTTGGTGGCATCGACCCGCTTGGCCGCGGCCAACTCGGCGGCCCGCCGGCGGCGGCGCCGCCAGCGGGTGAACACATACAGCACCAGCACCGCAAACAGGACGACGCCCAACCCGATCAGCAGGGGGGCCGAGCTGGCCGACTGCGGGCGCCGGTCCAGGCCGTTGGCCGCCGCCACGGCTGCGCCGCTCCAGTCGGCGCGGCGCAGCGCCGGCTCGATCTGGTTGCGCCGCAGATCGTCGACCTGGCCTGCGTCGATCGTCTTCACCCGGCGCGGGACCAGGAACGCATAGGAATGGTCGACGGTCGCCACCGCCAGCACCGCGTCGAAGTCGCCGAGATCGCTGGCGGCCCGCGTGTTGTCTGCCCAGCTAACGGCTGGTTGCCCGGAGAAGTCGTCGACGAACACCACCCACAACTGAACACGGCGGTCGGTGTACAGCCGGCTACTGGCCGACTGAATCGCGGCGCGGCCGGCGGGGCTCAGTACCCCGGCGTGGTCGGTGATGTAGTCGGCCAGCCGGAACGGCGGCTGAGCGGCGGCCGACGGTGCGAGGGTGAGGGCGATGATCAGCGTCGCCATGAACGCGGCGACCGAGCGGCAAAGGGTGCTCACGGGAAACAATCTATCCCCGGGCCCACGTGGGTCGGGGGAGCAAGCTGGCAGACTGTGGGTCGATGATGCAGCAAAACCCCTACGACGATTTCGACCGCCAACGGGTTGTGCCCGAGGCGCCGAAAGCCGCGGGATTACCGGGCACCGAGGGGCAGACCCGCACTGACTTCGCCCGCGACCGCGCCCGAGTGCTGCACAGCGCCGCGCTGCGTCGCCTTGCCGACAAGACACAGGTCGTCGGGCCGCGGGAAGGTGACACGCCGCGCACCCGGCTGACCCATTCGCTGGAGGTTGCCCAGATCGGGCGGGGGATGGCGCTCGGGCTGGGCTGCGATCCCGACCTGGTCGACATGGCCGGGCTGGCCCACGATATCGGGCATCCGCCGTACGGCCACAACGGCGAGCAGGCTCTCGATGAGTTCGCCGCCGCCTGCGGCGGCTTCGAGGGAAACGCGCAGAACTTCCGAATCCTGACCAGTTTGGAGCCCAAAGTCGTTGATGGACAGGGGCATAGCGCCGGTCTCAATTTGACCCGGGCAGCACTGGACGCGGTCACCAAATATCCGTGGTCGCGTGCTCAGCACCGGCGCAAGTTCGGCTTCTACGACATCGACCGCACCAAAGCCGGGTGGGTGCGCGACCGTGCCCCGGTGGATCGGCCCTGCCTGGAGGCCCAGGTGATGGACTGGGCCGACGACGTCGCCTACTCGGTGCACGACGTCGAGGACGGCATTGTCTCCGGACGCATCGACCTGCGCGTGCTCGCCGACGACGACGAAGCCGCCGCGCTGGCCGAACTCGGCGAGCGCGACTTTCCCGGGGTCCGCGGCGACGACCTGAGAGCCGCCGCGCATCGGCTGTCGAGGCTGCCCGCTGTTGCAGCGGTCGGCAAGTACGACGCGACTCTGTCGGCCGCGGTGTCGCTCAAGCGGATGACCAGCGAACTGGTCGGCCGGTTCGCCTCGGCGGCGATCGCGGCCACCCGCGCCGCCACCGGTCCCGGACCGTTGGCCCGCTACCAGGCCGAGTTGTCCGTGCCGGAGGTCGTGCGCGCCGAGGTTGCCCTGCTCAAGACGCTGGCGCTGCAGTTCATCATGTCCGACCCGCGACATCAGGAAATCCAAGCGCGCCAACGGGAATGCATTCATCGGGTGGCGCAGTCGCTGCTGGCCGGCGCCCCACACGCCTTGGACCCGATCTACGTGCCGGCCTTCAACGCCGCCGCCGACGACGGCTCGCGGCTGCGGGTGATCGTCGATCAGATCGCCTCCTACACCGAGGGACGCCTGGAACGCATCGCCGCGGCCCAGGCGTGAGCCGCCGGACTAGGGTCGTAACCATGGTCAAGTCCTCAGTCATCGTCGCCGCCATGTCTGCGCTCACGCTTGCCGCGTGTAGCCCCCACCAGGAGGCGTCCACCGCGACCTCGTCGAACGCCCCGGCGGCGAGCGGTCAAATTCTGAGCGCGCAGTTGCACACCGCCGACGGCCGGTCGGTGGCGACCGCGACATTCGAATTCGCCAACGGCTACGCCACGGTCACCGTGAAGACCACCGGCGACCACATTCTCGCGCCCGGATTCCACAAGATGCACATCCACGGCGTCGGCAAATGCGAACCCAATTCGGTCGACCCGACCGACCCGAGCAAGACCGGCGATTTCCTGTCGGCCGGCACGCACTACCAGGCGCCGGGACACACCGGCGAGCCGATGAGCGGCGACCTGGATCCCCTGGAAGTGCGTCAGGACGGCGCGGCTTACCTGGTGACCACCAGCGACGCGTTCACCCGCGACGACCTGCTGGCCGGCAGCAAGACGGCCATTATGGTCCACGGCGCCCAGGGCAGCCCCGATGCCGAGAAGCGATTCGCCTGCGGCGTGATCGGCACCGGGTAAACGCACCGCGCGCTCTACACTGTCCCGATGGCCGGCCGTATCTCTGATCGCGATATCGCCGCCATCCGCGAACGGGTCCGCATCGAGGATGTCGTCGGCGACTACGTCCAACTGCGCAGGGCGGGCGCGGATTCGATGAAGGGTATCTGCCCGTTTCACGACGAGAAGTCGCCGTCGTTTCATGTGCGGCCCAACCACGGCCACTTCCACTGCTTCGGCTGCGGCGAGGGCGGCGACGTGTATGCGTTCGTCCAGAAGATCGAACACATCAGCTTCGTCGAGGCCGTCGAAGTGCTGGCCGACCGGATCGGGCACACCATCAGCTACACCGGGGCCGCGGCCACCAACGTGCAGCGCGACCGCGGGAGCCGCAGCCGGCTGACCGCCGCCAACGCCGAGGCGCAGTCGTTCTACGCGGCGGCGCTGGAATCGCCGGAGGCGCAGCCGGCCCGGGCGTACCTGACCGAGCGTAATTTCGACGGCGACGCCGCTCGTCGCTTCGGCTGCGGCTTCGCCCCGTCGGGCTGGGATACTCTGACAAAACACCTGCTGCGCAAAGGCTTTGAATTCAAGGAGCTCGAGGCCGCGGGCCTGTCACGGGAGGGCCGCCGCGGTCCGATGGACCGGTTTCACCGTCGGTTGCTGTGGCCGATCCGGTCTTCGGCCGGCGAAGTGATCGGCTTTGGCGCCCGGCGGCTGTTCGACGACGACCCGATGGAAGCCAAGTACGTCAACACCCCGGAGACGCTGCTGTACAAGAAGTCTCACGTCTTGTTCGGCATCGACCTGGCCAAGCGTGACATCGCCAAGGGGCACCAGGCCGTCGTCGTCGAGGGCTACACCGACGTGATGGCGATGCATCTGGCCGGGGTGGCCACGGCGGTGGCGTCGTGCGGTACCGCATTCGGCGAGGAGCATCTGTCGATGTTGCGCCGACTCATGATGGACGACAACTTCTTTCGCGGCGAGCTCATCTACGTGTTCGACGGCGACGAGGCGGGTCGCGCGGCGGCACTCAAGGCGTTCAGTGGCGAGCAGCAATTGGCCGGTCAATCGTTCGTGGCTGTCGCGGCCGACGGCATGGATCCCTGCGACTTGCGGCTGAAATCCGGTGACGGAGCGCTGCGCGACCTGGTGGCGCGACGGACTCCGTTGTTCGAGTTCGCGATTCGGACCACTCTGAACGACATCGACCTCGACAACGCCGAAGGCCGGGTGTCGGCACTGCGGCGGTGCGTGCCGATCGTCGCCCAGATCAAGGACCCGACGTTGCGGGACGAGTACGCCCGCCAGCTCGCGGGATGGGTGGGCTGGGCCGACGTCGCGCAGGTCATCAGCCGGGTGCGCGAGGAGGCGAAAAGCCCTACGGCGCAAGGGCGCAACAAACCCCGTCGCGCTGTCGGCAGGCAGGCCGACGCCGGCGCGGAACCGGCGGTTTCGCGGCCCAACCCCAAAGATCCGACGCTGTGGCCGCAGCGCGAGGCGCTCAAGTCTGCGCTGCAGTACCCCGCGCTGGCCGGTCCGGTGTTCGACGCGCTCACCGCGGAGAGCTTCACCCATCCCGGGTATGCCGCGGTGTGCTCGGCGATCGAAGCGGCGGGCGGTACCGCGGCCGGTGTCGGTGGCGCCGAATGGCTGGATGCGGTGCGCCAGCAGGCGCTGTCACCCGCCGCCGCCGGGCTGGTCAACGAGCTGGCCGTCGAGGCCCTCCGAAACGAGGACGACGAGAAGCTGCCGCGCTACATCGCCGGCGTGCTGGCTCGCCTCCAAGAGGTGTGGATCGGGCGCCAGATCGCCGACGTGAAGTCGAAGCTGCAGCGGATGTCGCCGGTGGAGCAGGGTGACGAGTATCACGCCCTGTTCGGCGATCTGGTCGCGATGGAGGCCTACCGGCGCAGCCTGCTCGAGCAGGCCAGCGGCGACGGCCTCACCGCCTAGCGGGGTCGTTCGCGCTCGAGGACGCTCGTCGCGTCGTCGATCTCGGTCAGCGTCACCATTCGGGTGTCCGGGGAGACCCGGTTCGCGATCCTGCGCCGGCCGCCGTCGATGACCGACTTGGCGGCGGGGCTGCTGGTCAGCGCGCGATAGGTGCCGACGATCTGCTCGTAGCGCCGCCGACCGGCCTTGGTGCCCAACACATAGCCCAGTCCCAGCACGACGACGTAGCGGATCAAAACGGCCCCTTCTCCAGGAGTGGTTCGGTGTGCGTCCATCCTGCCCCATGACGGCGGATGCCCGCCCCCCGGCGGACGAACGGTCTGGTTGGGTGCACGGACGCCGGTACGCTAGAGTCATCACTCGGTCCGCCCCGTGATCGTGGGCGCCAAGCAGTCCCCTGTAGCTCAATTGGCAGAGCATTCGGCTGTTAACCGGAGGGTTGGTGGTTCGAGTCCACCCGGGGGAGCAAGTGGTTCTAGTGGCCGATGCCGCCGAACGGTCCGTGATTCTAGGACTTGCCCGGAGCGCTCGACTTGGTGAGATATTCCGGGCAGTACGCGCTCGATGCCAGCGCCGCGAACTTCATCGCGGCCCCAGGGTTCAGGCCCGGGTTGAGCATGCTCAGCTTCCCGATCACGTCTTTTTCTGACGTCCCCGCGTTCATCATGTCGCAGGCCGCCCGTCCGGCATTGATCACGCTCGAACTGCTGGTGTAGGTCATTCCGGCTTTGTTCAGCGAGTCCAGAAATGTTGCGTCGGCGGCCGGGTCGTCCGGCGGTGGAGGATCGGCGAGCGCCGGTACGGCAAATCCGACCGTTATCGCGGCGCTGGCCAGGGCGCAAAGCAATCGCATCGACTAATTCTCGTCCAGATCAGCGCGGTTGTCCTGTTGAAGCATCCGGCCGAGGCTTGAGACTTTCGATCCTGACGTCTCGAGGACCTCGCTCAGATCGAGAAGTCCTCCCCGTGCCACACGCCGGCTTCCGGCGGGCGGATGACACCCTCGGTCTGCGGCGTATGGGCCTGGTCCTCGAGCCTGGCGACCCGGGTGAGCAACGACTGCAGGCTGACCCCCACCAGGTCGGGCATCATCGAGTCGTCACCGGTACCCGGCCCGGCGCGGCTGATGGCTTGGCCGGGCACACCGACAACCACTGCGCTGGACGGCACCTCTTTGACGACGACGGCATTCGCGCCGATCCGGCTGTCGTCGCCGATCTTGATCGCGCCGAGGATCTTGGCGCCGGCGCCGATCGTCACCCGGTCACCGATGGTCGGATGCCGCTTTCCGGTGTCTTTGCCGCTGCCGCCGAGGGTGACGCCGTGGTAGATCGTGACGTCGTCGCCGACCTCGGCGGTTTCACCGATCACCACACCGGTGGCATGGTCGATGAACAGGCCAGTGCCCAACCGGGCCCCCGGATGGATATCGACACCGGTCAAGATCCGGGTGACTTCAGCGAGCGTGCGAGCCGCCACTTTTGCCCCGCGCCGCCACAGCCAGTGGCTGAGCCGGTGGCCCCAGATCGCGTGCACGCCCGGGTACGCGAAGATGACCTCCAGCGTGCTGGGAGCCGCCGGGTCGCGCTCCTTGGCAGCCCGTATGTCGCCTAGCAGTCTGTCGAGCATTGCTAGTCCGCCAAATTCGAGAACAGCACGGTGCTCAAATATCGTTCGCCGTTTGAGGGCAGGATGACGACGACGAGCTTGCCCGCGTTTTCCGGTCGGCGCGCGACTTCCAGCGCGGCAACCACTGCGGCGCCTGAGGAGATGCCGGCCAGCAGGCCCTCTTCGGACGCCAGGCGGCGGGCCATGTCGAGAGCTTCCTCGTTGCCGACCTGGACGACTTCGTCGATCACATCTTCGTCGTAGACCGGCGGGATGAAACCGGCGCCGATGCCCTGGATCGGGTGCGGCCCCTTCTGCCCGCCGGACAGCACCGGAGATGCCGACGGCTCGACGGCGACGAACTTGGCTTGCGGCTTGCGTTCCTTGATCGCTTGGGCGACACCGGTGATCGTGCCGCCGGTGCCGACTCCCGACACGAAGATATCGACCTTGCCGTCGGTTTGGCTCCAGATCTCCTCGGCAGTGGTGGTCCGATGGATCGCCGGGTTGGCCGGATTCTCGAACTGCTGCGGGATGAAATACCGCTGATCGCTCTTGGCCAGCTCCTCGGCCTTGGCGATAGCGCCCGGCATGCCGTCCTTGCCCGGGGTGAGGACGATCTTGGCGCCATACGCGCGCAACAGAATTCGCCGCTCGTTGCTCATGGTGTCCGGCATGGTCAACACAAGCTGGTAGCCACGGGCGGCAGCCACCATCGCCAGCGCGATTCCGGTGTTGCCGCTCGTCGGCTCGAGAATGATGGTGTCGGGCTTGATCAGCCCTGCCGCTTCGGCGGCATCGAGCATCGCGACCCCGACGCGGTCTTTGACGCTGCCCCCGGGATTGAGGTACTCCAGCTTCGCCACCACGTCGGCGACGGCGTCTTCGGAGACGCGACGTAGCCGAACCAGCGGCGTATTCCCGACCAGTTGTGTGACGTCGTCGGCAATACTCATCGAGACTCGCTCCCACGGTCGCGGATCAAAGTTCGTCGCCCTCCCAGCTTAGGTCGAGCCCATTGCTTGAGCTTCCTGAACGGCTTTACAACGGTGCGTAATTCGATTCCTCCGGCTACGTGGAGATGATCGCCCTGAGGGCAGGCGTGGAGATCTCTACAGCGTCGCTTGCGGCGTCAGGAAATCAACAGCAGCAACAACAACAGCAACAACAATGCACGACAAGGCGGCGCGATCGGATGGAGCGCAGCGGTGCGTGGTGTCGCATAGCACCACTATAGGTGATGCCCCGAACAGGGGTTACTTCGCTGCGCCCGGCCGCTCGCACGCCGGTCGGCGAGGATCGGACCGCTGCCGTCGTCGTCGAAATCGGTCCCGTCAGCCGTTGAGCAAAGCCGAATCCGTGGCGCCCGTCTCGTCGGACTCCGCGGCGCCGGCCTGCGGCAGATTTTCCGGATGCAGCATGTCGGCATAGCGCAGCGCCACCGGAATCCCGAACCCGTCCACCAAGGTTTCGGCGTACGGGCGCAGCAGCCGGCAGCGATCATTGATGCCGCGGGTGACCGCCTTGGCGCGCTCGGTGGACAAGAAGCGATGCTCGACGTACCACGCCTTGTCTTCCTCGATGACGTTGAGCGCGTAAAGGTCGCAGACAAGCCCGAGAACCTCACGTGCTTCGTCGTTTTCGCAGGAGTCGATGCCGGCGACGAACGCCTCCAGCACCACTCGGTCGATGTGCGCCTTCGCAGCGTGCAGCACGTGATCCTGCACGGCGTTGAACGCGTCGAAAGCCGACATCTCCTTGGACTTGGCCTGCAATCGGCGGGCCACCGAGGCGATGATGTATTCCTCGCGGTCCTCGAACATCTTGACCTGAGTGCCGCGGTTGAACAGGCTGCCTTCCTCTTCGTTGTCCTGGCGGGCATCGATGACGGTTTGCATAATCGTCTCGGCCGCAGTGCGTTTGAGCACCCGCTCGCCGGCGAAGTTGGCTGCGAAGCGGACCCACTCGACCGGGCTCATGCTCTTGATGTCGTCGGCGTATGCGGTCAGCAATTCCTTGGCCACCAGCTGGGTCAGCACGTGGTTGTCACCCTCGAAGGTGGTGAACACATCAGTGTCGGCGCGCAACTCGATCAACCGGTTGTCGGCCATATACCCTGCGCCACCGCATGCTTCGCGCGCTTCCTGGATGGCTGTCGACGCATGCCAGGTGTTGGCGGCCTTCAGGCCGGCTGCCCGCGACTCCAATTCCCGCTGCTCCTCGGCATCGGGGGCCTCGGACGTCTGCAGGTCGTGGCACTTTGACACCAATTCGTTCTGCGCGAACTGCAGCGCGTATGACTTTGCGATGAGTGGGAACAACCGTCGCTGATGCACCAGGTAGTCCATGATCAGCACTTCGCTGTCGTCGCCGGGTGCGGTGAACTGTTTGCGCTGCAAGGCATATCGCGTCGCGATGTCCAGAGCCACCCGCGCGGCGTTGCCGGCGCTGCCGCCTACAGTGATGCGGCCACGGATCAGGGTGCCGATCATGGTGAAGAATCTGCGATTGGGATTCTCGATCGGTGAGGTGTAGGTGCCGTCGGGCGCTACGTCGCCGTACTTGTTGAGCAGATTGACCCGTGGAACCCGGACGTTGTCGAACATGATGCGTCCGTTGTCGACTCCGGGCAGCCCGCCCTTGTATTGGCAGTCCGAGGTCGTCACCCCGGGTAGGTCGGTGCCCTCGTCGTCACGGATCGGCACCAGGAAGCAATGCACGCCGTGGTTGACCTGCTCGCCGTCCTCGGTGGTGATGAGCTGAGCGAAAACCGCAGCGATGGTGGCGGTTTCGGCGGCGCCACCGATATAGTCCTTGCGTGCGTTCGGCGTCGTGGAATGGATGACGAATTCGTCGGTCTCAGCGTCGTAGGTCGCCGTCGTCTCCAACGCCTGGACGTCGCTGCCGTGACCGGTCTCCGTCATCGCGAAACAGCCGCGCAACTCGAGGTTGATGATCTTCTTGACGTAGTGCTCGTGGTGGCGTTCGGTGCCGAGGTTTTCCACGGCTCCACCGAAAAGACCCCACTGCACGCCGGCCTTGACCATCAGCGACAGGTCTGACATGGCGAGCATCTCGATCATGGTGATCGCGGCTCCGACGTTGCCGTTGCCGCCGTGTTCTTTGCGGAAGTTGTCGGCGGCCGCGCCCTCGGCGGCCATGATGCGCATCTGCTCGGCCACCTTGGCGCGGGCGATCACCGTGTTGGGGGTGTAGTGCGGACGGAAGATCTCGTCGGCCAGTCGCTCGCGCATCTGGTTCTTCACGTCGCGCCAACGCCCGTCGAGTGAGTTGCGTAAATGTTCGGCAATGGTGGCCATACCCGACGTTAACCGATCAGAATTGGGTTGCCGAGATCTGCGCGGAACTGGCCGTTCCGTTCATCAACGGTGTTTATAGTTCGTCGCGCGGACGCGGTTCCGCGGTCGGGGAAAGGTGAACCATGAGCGGGCTGTCCCGCGCTTTCAGCAAGCAGGGCGCGGTCGACGTCGAGGCCGTCGCGGCGGCGTTGCAGCCCAGGTTCACGGTGGCTGCCGGCGAGCAAGTGACCGCGTCGCACACCTGGCTGGACACCTTCGACTGGAGATTGCACTCGGCCGGGATATCGCTGCACTACGCCGACGGCGGTCCACTGATCATGCAGTTCCGCGATGGCACGCAGGTGCAGGCCCCGCCGGCCCGGGTGAAGTGGCCCGCGCTCGCCCACGATCTGCCGGACGGGCCGCTGCGTGACGCGCTGGCGCCGCTGATCGAGCCGCGGGCGTTGATGCCCGTGGTGACGGTGCGCTCCGCGGTCCAGGAAGTCCGGGTGCTCGATCCCGAGAAGAAGACCGTCGCCCGGCTACTGACCGAGAGTGTCGATGACGGCACCAGTCGGCTGCGAATTCAGCCGCTGCGCGGGTACGACTCCGCCGGCGACCGGATCGCGCGCCTGCTGCTGTCCCGGATCGACGGGTTCAGCGCGGTCTCGGCGACGTCGTACGACCTCGCGTTGACCCGTGCCGAGCGTCATCCCGCCAACGGCCGCGGCCCGATCCGGATGCGTCCGGACACCTCGGCGGCCGTGGCTGTCGCGCAGATGCTGGCGGGATTTGCAGAGGCCATCGAGGAGAACGTACCGGGCACCATCGACGCGATCGACACCGAATTCCTGCACGACCTGCGGGTCGCGGTCCGTCGGACCCGTTCGATCCTCAAGCTGGTGGGCGACGTGCTGCCCGACGATCTGGCCGAGCGCTTCGCGCCGGAATTCAAGTGGCTGGGCGATCTGACCACACCGGTCCGGGACCTGGACGTCTACCTGCTTGAACTGGACACCATGGCGGCCCGCCTGAGGTCGGCCGCTCCGGGTGACCTCGAGCCGTTCCGGTCGTTCCTGGTCAAGCACCGCAGCGCCGAGCGGCGGCGCCTGGTGCGCGGGCTGCGCTCGCGGCGCTTCGAGCAGCTGATGAGCGACTGGCGCGGCGCGTTGGCCCAGGTGCCGGCCGACTCCCGGGGCGCGACGACGGTGGCGACGCTGGCGCGCGGTCGCCTGCGGCAGGCCTACCGGAACGCCGCCCGGCGCGGTGGACGGATCCACCCGGACTCACCGAGCGACGACGTGCATGCGCTGCGCAAACGATGCAAAGAGCTGCGCTACCTGCTCGAGACGTTCAAGCCGGTGTGCGACGTCGCCGCCCACCGTGCGCTGCTCAAGGAGCTCAAGTCGCTGCAGGACACGCTCGGGGACTTTCAGGATGGCGAGGTGCAGCGTGAAGCCGTCCGCGAGTTCGCCGTGGCCATGATGGAACAGGGTGCGGCGCCGCCGCAGACGGTGCTGGCGATGGGCGAGATGGCCGCGCAACTCGACGCGCATCAACTCAGCGCACGCGCAGCCTTGGCGGGTCGGCTGCGGCCCTTCCTGGCCGAGGAGAATCGCACCCGAGTCAAAGCGCTGGTGCGCTGATGAAGGTCTACGCGACGTACAACATCAAGGGCGGTGTCGGTAAGACGTCGACCGCGGTGAACTTGGCGCATCTGGCGGCCCAGGACGGGCACGCCGTGCTGCTGTGGGATCTCGACCCGCAGGGCGCGGCGACGTACATGTTCCGGGTGCAGCCAAAGGTCAAGGGCGGCGGCAGGGCTCTGGTGCAGGGGGCGCGGACGCTCGACGACGCGGTCAAGGCCACCGATTTCGACGGGCTCGATCTGGTACCGGCGGACTTCCGCTACCGCCATCTCGACGTGCAACTCGACGAGACGAAGCGGCCGACGCAGCGGATCCGTGCACTGCTGCGACCGCTGGCGGGTCAGTACGACACGGTCTTTCTCGACTGTCCGCCGAGCATCTCGCTGCTGTCGGAAAACGTGCTGCACGCCGTCGACACCCTACTGGTGCCGATGATCCCGGCGACCCTGTCGGTGCGCACATTCGATCAACTGACCGATTTCGTCGGTGATTTCGACGGCCGCCGGCCGCGTGTTCGGGCGTTCTTCTCGATGGTGGACCGACGTAAACGGTTGCACTGCGACCTGGTGCAAAACCTGCCGTCGCAGCGGACTGGAATTTTGACCACATCCATTCCGGCGCTGTCGATCATCGAGCAGATGGCCGAACATCGGGCCCCGGTGACCGCGTCCGCCCCACACAGTCCCGCAGCCCACTGCTACAAGGCGCTGTGGTCCGAGATCATCCGCGACGAACTCAGCTGACCGTCGCGCAGGTTGTGCCCGCGCGACGGACGTCGTAGCCGCCAGCGCAGCACCGCGGCGGCGATAACGCCAAAGCTGATCAGCAGTCCCATGTCGTGCAGCCACTGATCGGAGGTGTGCTTCCACGAACCATCGGCTTCGGCCAGGGGATTGACCGCATGCACATCGACGGTGGATGCCGCGGCGGCGAACCCCCATCTGGACGGCACCAGCGCGGCGATCTGCTCCAGCGGGACTCTGCCGGCGATCGGGAACAACGCACCGGCGAAGACCATCGACACCAAGACGATCAACACGGCGATCAACACAACCTGCTCGTAGAGCCGCGCCGGCGAGGAGAGCGCCAGCGCGACCAACGTCGTGACGATCGCGATGACGGCCAGCACGATGGACAACTCGACGGTGGCGGCTAACTTGCTGTGGCCCAAAAGCACGGCGCCGTGAGCGGGCGCATGGTGCCCGACGGTCGCGACGACGGTGATCAGAGCGGTCTGGAGGATCGCGGTCAGGCTGTAGACGATCATCTTGCCGGCCAAGAACGCCGACGCCGACAAGCCGTGTGCCTGTTCGCGCCGGAAGATGCGCTGTTCGGAGAACAGGTCGCGGACACCGAGCGCCGTTCCCATCACAACGGCGCCGAGGGTGAGCACCGTGAGGATCGCGAGGGCCTGATCGGGGTTGTTGCCGTACCGGCTTGCCGGGCCCAGACCGGCAGCACCGGGTACCAGCAACGAGATCGCGCCGAACAACACCGGAAGGATGGCCAAAAAGATGAAGTACCGCTGGTCGCCGATCATCAGCCAGGCTTGTCGGCGGGCGGATACGGCAATCTGGCGCAACATATTTCGCCGTTTTGCGGGAGCGCGCGTCATCTCCGTGGGCGTCGGCGGCGGTTCGGGCGGGGCGGGCTCGCCTCGACGGGCCAGGTAGTCGTCGTGCGCGCCGTAGGGGTCGGTGCGGGCGCGTTCGACGATTTCGTTCCAGACGGTGGTGCCCAACTGTGGGCCGATCTGCGACGGTGGACCGGCGAACACCGGGATGCCGGTCGGCGTGAGCAGCACCACCTGGTCGCATACATCCAGGTCGGTGGGCGCGGTCGTCGCCTCCAGGACAATGCGTCCCTCGTCGGCCAGTTGCCGAAGCATCGCGGTGATCCTGTGTGCAGCAGCAGCATCGAGACCGATGGTCGGTTCGTCGAAGACGATCAATGCCGGATCGGTCAGCAGTTCGACGGCAATGGACGCGCGTTTGCGTTGTTCGGCGGTCAGTGTGCCCGCCTTGGCAGTCCGCAGCGCGGTCAATTCCAGCTTGGCGAGCACCGATCGCA